>CACXDE010000146.1 GCA_902766305.1 uncultured Ruminococcus sp.
CAACGAACATAAAGTCAACATCGCCCCAGACAACATCCGTCCAGAACTGCTTTACTGTTCCGGCAAGAACAGGACCTCTCCACACAACAGGGTCTGTCGGATTTTCAAGAAGGAGATTAATAGACATTACCTCTATACCGCCTTCTGTTATAACCGGATGAATACCCTTTTCGCTGCCCATTGCTCTTTCATTGATACCGAATGCCTTTGGTATTGACGGACCTGTTATATCAGCGTCAAGAATAGCTGTCTTGTAGCCCTTTCTGCTGAACATTACCGACATAAGAGATGTAACTATAGACTTGCCGACACCGCCCTTTCCGCTGACTACGCCGATAACCTTCTTTACTCGGCTGAAATCGTTAAGGCTCTCACGAAGCCGAACCTGTACGCTGCCCTCTCTTGAAGAACAGTTAGCGGAGCAGGTACTACAGTCATGTGTACATTCCTCGCTGACGTTATTTACTTCTTTTTCCTTTTCTGACATGAAAATTTCCTCCTGATAAATTTATTATAGTTCACAATTATTAAAAGCTCAGTGCTAAGAGTACAGAGCTCAGAGCATAATTTTAAACAAGTTTATTCCTAAAGCAGGAAAAAAGTCTGGTGTGCCGCTCTTTGAGCTTTGGACTCTGAGCTATTCAACTTCTGATTCAAAGTTCTTCCGGCTCATCTTCACTTTCAGCTTCACCAGTGATTTCCGGTTCATCTGATTTGTCCGAAGTTTCAGTCTCTTCCGTTGTATCGGTTTCCTCAGCTTCATCTGATTCTTCCGGACTCTCTGTTTCCGGTTCGTCAGCTGTATTTTCTGCTTCATCAGCCTTTGGTCTGTCAAGCTCATATCCGCTGAGGAAGGTATATGGTATCCCATAGCCAAGAGCAGCAGCGGCGATATTTACAGTTTCCGGAACAGCCGACAGATCAAGAGGGAACGGAAGTCCCTGCGCTGCGGCAGCCAGAATGATATAAAGTGCCGGAAGATCAAGAAGTATAAGTGCTGCAAGAGAAAATCTCCTGACCTGTTTTCCGTCTCCGACTCTCGTAGCATAAAAAAGTATCAGACCAAACACTACAAAGACCAAAGCCTTAAGAAGTATCTTGACCGGAGTTTCCATACCTGTTGAATTATCAATTATCCCAATGAAGAAATAAGAGCATATCGTATATGATATTACTAAAAATGCCGAAAATATAAGACCTGAAATATCCTTCTTCTTATCCATAAAAGCTTACTCCTTTCCGTTTGATTTTTCTATCCTTGCTGCAAGACACAGCCAGCCCTTTTCTTCATACTGCTCAAACACTGTCATATTCTCCGGCAATGCGTCAAGAACATCCTGTAATCTTGTATCAATTATACCGCTCATTATATATACAGTATTCTCGTTCATATGCTTTTCTATGTCTGCGGAAAGCATTATTATTGCATCAGCTACAATATTTGCGGTTATTACATCATAAGTACCCTGCACATCATCCGCAAGATTTCCTTTTATGCCTGTATACCTGTCCTCCACATTATTAAGCTTTGCATTTTCTCTTGAAGCCTTGACTGCCATTTCATCAATGTCTATGCCTACAGCACTTTCTGCGCCGAGCAAAAGTCCGGCAACTGAAAGTATTCCGCTTCCGCATCCTACGTCAAGCATTTTTGATCTAGGGGTGATATATTTTTCCAGAGCCTGCAAACAAAGTCTGGTTGTCTCATGCGTACCCGTACCGAATGCAAGTCCAGGCTCAAGGTTGAGTACAACTCTGTTTCCGGCTTCAAAATCGTCACGCCATATAGGTCTTATAAGTATCCTTTCGCCTACCGGAATAGGATTGAAATATTTTCTCCAGCTGACAAGACAGCTTTCCACATCACAGCTGCCGGATTTTATTTCATATTCTATACCCTGCGCATTCAGCCTTTCACGAATGAAGGACACTGCTTCCGCCGGGTTTTCCTCCGGGCTTATATAAATATGTATTATCCCATGCTCTCTGTCTTTTTTAAGCAGATCTTCATCAATAAGATCAATATTGGCTATCTCCATAACCTCTGCTTCAAGATCAGAGTAATCTTCCACATATATACCGTATGGTACTGTCATCTGTGCAATATTGCCTGCCGTCTCTATTGCTGCGGAAGGTACTGTTACTGTTATTTCCGTCCAATCCATTTACCCATTCCTTTCTTGTCTCTTTTTTCTGATATACTTACTATTTTCTCTGCTTCTTTATCAGTATCTGATTTTTCCTTTTTACTGCCCGTTTTCTGTAAATTCCAGCAATCACTAAAAGTCATTTTAAAATTGACTCCGTTTTTAGCCGGAGCTAACACTATTCCAATAACAATTCCCGACGAAATACCAACGAGAAATGTCACGGCAGATATCAAAAACATTGTTGATTTTTTCAAAGTGTCTCCCCCCTGATTAACATTTTCTGCAGCACCGCATAAGTACTATTATAATGCAAAACAGCCGCAAATACAACAATAATTTAAGGAAAACAGGATTTATTATTGAAAGTCCCTGATACCAGAAAGCGGAAAGCAGCATAAATCCGCTTTCCACTTTCATTAATTCAAAGTATTTCACCGTTTACAACAAGCTCTTCGCCGGAACGGTTTATAGCGCACAGTATTCCTCTGACAGACGCCTTGAAAATACCGTGAGATATACCGACACCGAATATACTCTTACCCATCGGATCCTTAAGCTGAATATACGATATAGCCTTTGAATCCGAACCCTGCGATATAGCGTGCTCACTATATGATACAAACGAGAAGCCATTTATACCTATAGACTTAAGTGCGTTGAAGAATGCGTCAATAGGACCGTTGCCCTCACCGAATACTTCTATATCTTTGTCAGGTTTCACAAGATGGATAACACCTCTGAAGGTTGCTTCATCTGTACCTACATTAGTTATCACATGATGAACAAGCCAGAGCTTCTGTTCATTGTTGATATAATTTCGGTTGAACACTTCCATCAGTTCATCTGCTGAAAGCTCTCTTCCGATCTTGTCACACTCGGCTTTCACAAGTGCGCCAAACTCCGGGTGCATTGCCTTCGGAAGCTCATATCCGAAAGTATCCTGCATGATAAAGGCTGCGCCGCCCTTGCCGGACTGTGAGTTTATACGGATGATAGGCTCATACTGTCTGCCTACATCTGCCGGATCTATAGGAAGATATGGTATCTCCCATTTGTCGCTGCCGGTTTCCTTCACATAGTCAAAGCCCTTCTTGATAGCGTCCTGATGAGAGCCGGAAAATGCGGTGAATACCAGATCACCCACATAGGGCTGTCTTTCCCCTATCTTCATCTTTGTGCATCTTTCGTATATTTCTCTGTACCTTGGCAGATCACTGAAATCCAGCCCCGGATCAACACCCTGAGTATACATATTCAGACCAACCGTAACTATATCCAGATTGCCGGTACGCTCACCGTTACCGAAAAGCGTTCCTTCTATTCTGTCAGCTCCGGCAAGAAGTGCCAGCTCAGCACAGGCAACACCTGTTCCTCTGTCATTGTGCGGATGAAGGCTGATTATTGCCGCCTCTCTGTTTTTCAGATGCTTGATAAAATACTCTATCTGATCAGCATAAGTGTTCGGTGTACACATTTCAACCGTATTAGGCAGATTGAGTATTATCGGGTTCTCCTTTGTTGGTTCCAGTACATCCATAACAGCTTCACAA
>CACXDE010000147.1 GCA_902766305.1 uncultured Ruminococcus sp.
CTGCTAAAAACCACTAATTCAACTCCCGAAAACCTTGCATTGGTATTCAATATGCCTGTAGAAGAAATTGAAAGGATCGCACATGAAAGCGCAGGTGCCTGAAAATCACAGAGAACTTAAACAGCATTTGTAGTTATGACAGGCGCATTACTGGGATTTGGTGCTATGCTTTTAGGATAAAACTTTAATAAAACACCGTCAGCAGACTTTTACCTCCGCTGACGGTGAAACTTTTTTATATTCAATTATCAATCAGACAAACCTTGTTTAACCCTGAGTGGCTTCGCTTATTACTTTATCGGCAATATTGCGCGGAACCTCCTCATATCTCTCAAAGGAGAATGTGAAATATCCTCTGCCCTGTGTACACTGACGGATAAATGTAGCAAAATCGCTCATCTCAGCCTGCGGAACCTCTGCTTCTATCTGCTGCATACCGTCCTCAGCCTGATCCATACCCATAACACGACCTCTGCGTTTTGTGATCTCACCCATTACATCACCCATGTTATCGCCGGGAACGATTGCCTTCAGATTACCTACCGGCTCCAGAAGCACCGGATCAGCCTTCGGCATACCGTCCTTATACGCAAGGGATGCCGCTGTCTTGAAGGACATTTCAGAGGAGTCAACCGGATGATATGATCCGTCATAGAGGGTAGCCCTGAGACCTACCACCGGATAACCGGCAAGAGGACCCTTGGAAATGCTGTCACGCAGACCCTTTTCAACTGCCGGGAAGAAGCCCTTCGGTACTGCGCCGCCGACAACTCTCTCGGCAAATTCCATGCTTTCGCTATCACAGGGTTCAAATTCAATCCATACATCGCCAAACTGACCGTGACCGCCTGTCTGCTTCTTATATCTGCCCTGAACCTTTACGCTTCTGCGGATAGTCTCTCTGTATGCAACCTTGGGCTTGGAAAGTACAACATCTACACCGAACTTTGATTTCAGCTTTGATACGATAACATCCAGATGCTGCTCGCCCATACCGCTGATTATCATCTGATGTGTTTCATGATTGCTCTCAAATTTAATGGTCGGGTCTTCTTCACTGAGCTTTTGTATGCCCTGTGCTACCTTATCCTCTTCGCCCTTTGTCTTAGGAGCAACAGCCATTGAAAGTGAAGGCTGGGGATAATCCACACCGTCAAGAATAACCTTTCTGACAGGTGAGCAAAGTGTATCGCCTGTATTCGCAGAAAGCTTAGCAGCTGCGCCTATATCACCTGCACCGATATAAGGAGCGTCCTCTAACTTTTTGCCCTTAGCTATCATAACCTTTGAAACCTTTTCAGAGCTTCCTGTTCTCATATTAACAAGCTGTGTGTCCGACCCTATTTTGCCTGATACTACCTTGAAATATGACAGCTTGCCTACAAACGGGTCAGCTACAGTCTTGAAAATAACAGCTGCAGCAGCGCCGTCTTCATTTGCGCTTAGTTCAACCGGCTCGCCGTCAAGATCTGTAGCAAGCTCGCCTGCCTTATCCTCTGCATTAGGTGCAAGCCAGATAAGACCGTTGAGAAGCTGCTCCACACCATAGGTAAGAAGTGCATCGCCGCAGAATACAGGACTTATGCTGCCGTTCTTTACACCCTGACTCACGCCTACTATGATCTCTTCCGGAGTAAATTCCTCGCCGGAGAAATACTTTTCAAACATTTCATCACTTGTTTCTGCAACAGCTTCATTGATAGCTGTACGCAAACCCTCAAGTCTGTCGCCCATATCCGGAATCGGCACAACATTTATTTTTCCGTCTATATACTTATAAGCCTTATATTCAAGCAAATTCACATAACAGTCTGCCTGACCGTCTACAATGTACGGAACCACTACCGGACAAACAGAAGGTCCGAATGAGGATTTCAGGCTCTCAAACACACGGTAGAATCTTGAGCTTTCATCGCACAGACCGTTAACAAAGAATATCTTTGTCAGCCCTCTTTTATCAGCCGCCTTAACAGCCTTCTCTGTACCAACGCTTACTCCGCCCTTGCCGGAAACCGTAATAAGAACAGAATCTGCCGCCCTTGCAGCTTCATACAGACCGCCTTCAAAATCGAAAAGACCGGGAGCGTCGATAAGATTGATCTTTTTGTTCTTCCACTCAACAGGCGCAACACAAGTCTGAACAGAAGTCTTACGCTTGATCTCCTCAGCGTCAAAGTCAAGCACGGTATTGCCGTCGCTCACCTTGCCAAGACGATCCGAGCCTCCGCAAAGGTACAGCATAGCTTCAGCAAGTGACGTCTTACCCGAACCGCTGTGACCCGCAAGAGCAATATTAAAAATATTCTTCGATGTGTACTGTCTCATAAAAAGAGAGCCTCCTTTGTTATTTTCTTATAAAAACAGTAAATTCTGTTATTATTTTTTAATCACCGTACCAAATTATATACTATTTTAACCATAATTACAATACTTATTTTATATTTTTTATTATATTTTTTGTAAATTTACAAAAATTTTATTTTTTTCGTAATAAACAGCGTATTATTTTTACCAAAGTATCGTTTTATTAATCATGAGTCATATATAATTCAGTCTGAAATAATTAAGCGGTCTCATTTTATCATACTGTGAAAGGGCAGTTTGCGAAAATGCAAAGTGACGGAGCAGAAGATCTGACCGAAAGAAAAAATAAAGGAGTAAAAAAATGGAACCTATTAACAAGTATTCTGAGTTTAACGCCGTTTTCGCCAAAGACTACGATGGAACTATACGTATCACACAGGCTGATAAATGTTTCATAAAGATCATAAATGCCTCAAAAGACTGCATAGGAAGCGACATTACACAAGTCATGAACAAAAACGACGCAAGTATGATAAAATATTATTTTGAACAGTATCAGGGACACAGGTACTATACCACCCTAATACGTGAACACTGCGGAGCATTACTGCTAATAGACGCAGTAATCTGTTTCAATTCTATAAACATAACCGGAACAATAGTAGACTACAGCAATAATCTGAAACTGAGTATGGACGGACTTAAAAACGAATCTGAAGCTATAGTGAACAACTATATTATCGCCTGCGGCAGAATAAAAAAAGTCAGTGGGCTTTATCTTTTTTCTGATATAAATGAAAGTCTTGTAATGCTTATGAGGCATAACAGGATGAGCCGTGAGACCATCCTGCATTCCAGCATTTTTCTCAACTGCATGAGAAGACGTATATCCTCTGCCGGAATAATAAAGCACTGCGAGAAGGACAGAGAATACTACTACATTGCAGGGTTTTATCCCATCGTCTGTCAGGGTATGGTCAGAGAATTACAGTTTTTCATAATACCCTTTGAATCTTCCGCTCTGGAAAACGAAGAAGTACTCGGACAGCTTACGCCCAGAGAATCAACCATCCTGCGGCTTTCAGCTGAAGGCTTTGATATTCCAAAAATAGCCGCTTCTCTTAACATATCCGATTCAACCGTCAAAACCATCTTCTACAGCAGTTTCCGCAAAATCAACGTCCGTACAAAAACAGAAGCCATCCTTAAATTCTATGGTCTTTTAAGAAACGATTAACATAGCATAGAGCTCAGAGCTCAGAGTCCAAAGCTCAGAGCATTGCGTATCAGACTTTATTTTTCTTGAATAAATATTAAAAAGCTATTGACTTTTGGGATACAATAGTATATATTTATTATGGGCTACAAAAGAAAGGAGCTGTGTTGATGAGTCCAAGAACTGGCAGACCAACAGATAATAAAAAGGGTAAACCCATTCATGTCAGACTTGATGAAAAATCTGATAAAATTCTCGAAAAGTATGTTCAGCAGGAAAAAGTAAGCCGTGCCGAAGCAATCAGACGAGGAATTATGAAGTTGGAAACCGAACTAAAAGAATAACAGCAGTGCCGCCTGCAAGCAAAGACACTACTGTTACAAATCGACAGATTGCTCTGTCTGAAATCTATTATACATCAGACAGAACTTCTTGTCAAACTATTGTTTGAAAGGATA
>CACXDE010000148.1 GCA_902766305.1 uncultured Ruminococcus sp.
GTTGTAGCCGGCTTGCTCTCTTCAGCCTTGCTTTCCTCAGCAGGCTTCTCGTCCTTAACTACTTCTACTGTGTATGTTACAGGCCACCAGTTTGAATCAGGTGTATCAGCCTTAACATCTGAATCAGCATTGTTGATTGCTTCGTCAGAGTTCTTTGTTGTATCAAGCTTAACGTTGATCTTAACGTGTGTACCAGCCTCAGCCTTTACACAGCAGTTTGTCTGGCTGTTGTATGTACGGTCATAAGCAGGCTCATAATCGCCCCAGCTGTCATCCCAAGAACCATCGCAGCGAACCTTGAAGTTGATGCCCTGGAAGCCTCTTTTAACCTTACCGCTGCCGTCATCAGTCTCAGCATCTTTGATCATGTCAGCTGTAACCTCTGGAATATCAACTGTGCCTTCCCAGACACCGTTGTTCTCTGTCATCCAAACGTCATCTGCCCATGAGTTGAACTCACCAACGATACCAACCTTCTTGCTCTTCATATCGTCAGCACTCAAAGCACTAACACTAACAGAAGCAACAGAAGCAACGAGAGCAGAAGCTAAAGCAACTGCTAAAATCTTTGACTTTCTCATCGTAGTAATCCTCCTAAAAATTTATATAAGAAACTTATATTACACAGTTTCATTACCATGTATTATACAATGTTTTACGCAAAAAATCAAGAGTATATCTATAAGAAATTATTTCCTGATACAGATAATTTTTACATTTTCACACAATAATAATAAATATAATATATTCTCATAAATTATTTTTCTAAATCAGAATTATATTTGCTTATCTTCTGCATTTGTTTGGCTTTATATACAGTAATATTTATTACAATTAGGTAACATTGTTGTAACTTGTATCAAAATAAATAAATTTCAAGCGATAAAATATACAATTCTAACAAAGTTTTGCTTTTTATGCAGTAAAAATATTTTTTATCAATTCAAACAAAAAATCTGCCAGCCATACAGTCAAAGCTAAAATTATTAAAAATCCTATACCAGATAATATCCGTACAGTTCTGGCTTTTTCCGGCGGAAGCTCCTCTTCTTCTGCTTCTTTTTCAGCTTTGGCAAAAGAATCCTCGTTTGCGTCTGTTATTTTTTCCTCAGACAATGCACCGATACCGATAAGAGTTTCCTCAGCTTTTCTGTATGCGCTAAGCGGAACAAAAACATCGCAGTTTTCCGGCGGCGCACTGTTCAGTATCTGTATTCCAGTATCCCTTATGCTTTCATTATAAGAATATGGTATATCAGCGTCTTCAAGAGCAGCCCTTATTCTTTCAAGCTCAAAACCATTTGCTGTAACTATTTTAACAGGTGAAAAATGGCTGGGGTTACTGATAACTTTTTTTCCGCAGACACTGCATTTTTCTGTTTTGTCATCAGATAATATTTTACATTTTGTACAATATTTCATATTACTCCTACTTGTATAAAATAACAAACAATATATAATAACAGTTATATAATACTGCTTTTACCTCTCTCTGTTCCGTGACAGAAATAGAGAGAGGTAAAGCCTTATCATATTTTATTCTTCAGAATCATCATTATCGTCATCGTTTTCGTCCGCTTCTTCTTCAAACGGCTCAAAGCCCATAGCACGTATGCGGTCACATATACTTTCGTTTTCGTAATTTGAAAGTATAATTCTCATACCTCTTGCTTCAAATTCATCAAGCTCTCTGTTTTCAGCAGCGGTGATAAACATATCCATTATACGTTCTTCGTCTTCAGCAAATGCTTTGATACCGATTGTCGGACCTGAAAGTAAAAGGAAGGTTATAATATATTCAACCGCTGTAAAGTTCTCGTCTGTAAGCCCCTCTTCAAGAAGCGTCATTACATCAGCCTTTTTGAAACAGGTTATTGCAGAATATCCGGGATATACAGTGTTCCTGACACCTTCATAAAGCAGCCACTGTTTTATCTCGTCTGTTTCCGGTTCAAGCTCGTCAACAGTAACTATTCTTCCCCATCCGTCAGCACGCTTTGCCATTTCAAAGACAAGCTCGTTTTTGTTTTCCGTTTCAGCCACTGCCCACATCGCAAACAAGGTAAACTCATTGCAGGCCGCAAGATCAAGTATTGCCTCTGTCAGCTTTTCGTTGAAATCTCCGAACAGCGCAAGAATGCTGAGTCCAAGCTTTACGCATTCCTTGTTGTTTGAACCTACTGCAAGGTCTACACCAAAGCCAAACATATCCTGTGCGCTGAGATCCGCCTGATTATCTATAATAAATCTCTGAACTGTGTCTATCAGCAGTATCATCCTGTTTCCGGTTTCTTCAAAATACTTTTCAGAATCCATTACGCACATATCGTCCCCGTCAGCTGCCCGGCGTATAATGTCTTCAAGCTCTCCCAGTTCTCCCGGTTCATTTCTCTGATGATACAGCATTATTCCGTCAAGTGCGCCGTCCGCAAATGCTTCTTTATCATCATCGAGATCCGGACAGGGAAGACTAAAATTCTCAGGGAGATAACCGTCGTCAAGATTTTCACGGATATAGGTCAGAAGCGGATAGTCCGGCATTTCCTGACTGTGGCTGAAATTATCTTCATCAACCTCATTGATTTTTTCAAGTCTGTCAGTAAACAATGTATTGCCGTTTCTTTCATCGAACTTAACGGCTATATCCTTTGCCTTGTTATAGAAAAACTCTTTCAGCACAGGTATTTCATAAACATTGTCCTCTGTTATGATATCCTCATCACGGAAGGGCAGACGCAGACGTATATGAGATGCTCCCTTTTCTTCAAGCTTGTGCATGAAATAGTATGTACTCCTGTATATCTCGAACAGGTCGTTATAGTTAGAGTTTTCCGGAACAAAACGCATTACGTTTTTGAGTATCTTTATAGCCTTATTCGGGTCGGAATGAGAATACACTGTCATACAAATTGCTTTCTTGACAGTAAGGTTATCTTCATTTGCATAGTCACGGTTTATGAGGTGATAAGCCTTATCTGCAAATTTAACAGCGTTTTCAAGGTCGCCGTGTTCAAGATAATACTCAGCTATGTTTGCAAGTGCGCAGTGAGGCTGTTCTGCGCAGGTAAGCTTGCCTTCTATAAGACCCTGTGCCTTCTTTATAATTTTTTCTTCGGGTTCTTCATTATTTATAAGATAGCTTACCTCTGATGATGTTTCGCAGGCCTTGCAGTCGCTCAGGCTGTCACGGGGACATTTATTCATTTCGCTGTGCGCCTGTTTTGCAGTCATGCCGCAGAATACTCCGTCTTTTCCAAGATGCACCTGTATAAGAAAAGCTATATTTGCATAGTATGTACGCAGATTGTAATTGAACCGCTTGCAAAAATCCCTGTACTGCTCATACAGATCCTCAATCTGTGAAAGCGGTATCTGAGGGAAGTCCAGCACATTAGCTATTATCCATTTATATACCCACATAACATCATGGTTATAATCCTGCTGCTTTTCGGGATGGTTCTCAAAATATGCAACATATTCCGGAAACAGTATAATAGCCTGATATGAATTGCCGTGCATTACATCCTCATTCATGAACTTTTCGTACAGCTGAAATGCTCCGTCCACGTCCTGCTGCTCCAGCGCATAGTCAAGAGCTTTCTTGATCCCCTTTGCCCTTACGCTTCCTCTTTCAAGTCCCTCATAAAACTGTTCCTCATATTCTTCCAAATACATATGTTTTCATCCTTTCTGTGTATTTATTTTGAGAAAATCTTTTTTTGGGAAAATCCCTTTTTGTGGGAAACCCTTTTGAAAAAGGGGTCGGGATGCCCCGACAGGCTAAATTTATTTATTCTTTAATCACTAAAGGTTTGTGAAAATACTTGATTTATAGGGAACACAGGCTCTGTGCCCCTCAAACCCCTTTCCTAAAACTTTTAATTTTTAACGTCTGAATATTATTTGCTAAAATTTTTAGAAAGCAGATAATTAAAGTGATGGTTATTATCTCTTTCGTCAAACCGGTCAGCTATGAATTTTGCCTTATCATAATAATACTTTTCAAGCTCAGCAGCAGGATAAATATTATCCTCCCTGAATATCGGATCATCCGTATAAGGAAGAATTACTCTTACCGTCTCTTCCCCGCTTTCCCTCAGACATTTCATCAGATGATATGCGCCCCTATTAAAATGGAAATTATCCCAGCCGCATTCGTTTGTACTGCACGGTTTTATCTGTCTGCGAAAAAATTTCAGTGCCGCCGGCAGATCAGTATATGCAAGTATCATTATTATCTTGCCCTTATGCTCCATAAGAGATTTATCTGTTCCAAAATCACGGTTTATAAGCTGCATTGATTTTTTAGCATATTTTTCCGCCTTTTCAAAATCCTTATGATAGAAATAATACATTGCAAAATTATCATATGTATAGTGCGGCACAACATTACAGGTAACTTTGCCTGAAAATATCGGTTCAGCAGCTTTAAGAGCCTTATCAATATTTTTTTCAATTTCAAGATAATATGAGGTCAGGTCATCAGCTTCACCTGCAGCAACCTCGCTGAGCCTGTCAAGCGGACAGTGCATCATAAGCTTATGCGCTTCTTCAACGCTTGAACATATATGAAGACTTCTCAGACCGTAATTGCACATAAGATTCCACAGCTTGCGGTAATACGTCCGCTTATTATAGTTAAGCTTATCGCAGTAATCTCCGTATTGCCGATACATATCAACTATCTGACTGAGCGGTATCTGATAGAAATCCTCGACGCAGGACAAAACCCATTTGAATGCCCACATAAGATTGTAGGAATATTGCTCATGATATTCCGGATGGCTGTCAAAGCAGGAAAGATACTCGGGAAAGACAACTGCCGCCTGAAAACCGTCACCATAGAATGTATCTTCTTCTATATATTCATAATACAGTATCAGCGCATTTTCCACATCCTGCTGTTCAAGAGCCTTATCTATTGCCGCTCTTATTCCTCTGCATTTCGGCGCGCCGTTTGCAAGGTCTTCATACATATCTCTGTATTCCTGAAACGTCATATTAAATTATCACCGTCCTTTTACTTCTGAATGAACCCGCTGTCATCCTGAGCGCAGCGAAGGATCTTTTTTCCGCAAAACAGCCTTTCCGTAAAGATTCCTCGTCGCTGCGCTCCTCGGAATGACAGGATATAGCACTCCCCAGAATGACAGAGAGGGGAACTCTCTTTTTTGTATGACAAAGAAGTTTTATGATCAATTAAATGTCATTATCTTGTAAAGGTTTTCGTTAAGTACCTTCATTTCATTGTTCAGAAGCGGAAAGTGTCCAGACAAAAGCGACTGAACATAGAGTATCTCTATATAGCAGGAAAGCTTCTCTTCATCATCCGTATCAATAAGTCTGCGAATAATAAGATTGTTGGTATTAAGATAAAGGCAGGCAACCGCAGAGGATGACATTTCATTTTCAAATGAATTAAGCATTCCCATAAATACATTATTTGCGCTTTGCTTGGAACGTCTTATCTGACGTGCCTTATACGCCTTTTCATTAATGGTATAAAGTGATGGTATCTCAAACGGACTGAACTCTTTCAGTGAAGGCTTGCAGTCGTACTTTTTCAGTATCCTTGAAGCTATCCTCAGAAGCTTGTCAGCCGCAGGGTCGCCGTCAAATTCACTGTCGTCAAGCATAAAGTCAATATCGCTGTCGGTAAGCTTTATAATATCCGTTTTTCTGCTGATTTCTGACAGTTTATTAATAATTGAGTCCTCGTACACATAACCGGCATTGATTAGCAGTTCATTTCTCTGGACATAAAGGGGTGCAAGCTGTCTGAACTGGTTTTCATCCGTAGTATAGAACGCTGTTGACCCAAACTCCAGAATATCCTTTCCTGTAAGATCACCCATAGAGGTATGGAATATTATATACGGAAGCAGAAGATCATCCATTGCATTTTCAGATGATATAACTGATTTTACTGCAAGGCTGTGTATGCTTACTATCTTATAGAGCAGTTCCTTATTCTGCATATCCAGATCTTCAAAATAATCCGCTATTATATCGCCTATTTCATGCTTTGCTCTTTCGAGCGCATCATCATCATAGAAGTCCTCACGAGAAGAGGTAGGCTTGAGATTGTTTGTATTTATTATACAGCGGATAAAGAATGCCCAGTCCGGCAGAAGCTTCTGACCATTTTCCGTAAGAAGCATATTTTTAAGATAGATACGGTGCATATTGTGTACATTTGCAGAAACAGGATACTGGAGAACATAGGCTATACCGCTGAAAAGTCCAGTCGGTGAACGCAGAGTAAAGCAGTCAAGGAAATCCTCGCCCAAAAAGGTTTTACCAAGACTCATGCAGAGCTTCTTATCCTTTTCTGCGTCAAAGTCAAATTTCAGGTTAAGCCTTGTCTTTTCTTCACCGCTGAAGGTATAGACAGGATATTTAAGGAAAAGCCCGTAATAATACACAAGGTTCGATATATTATCGCAGTTATAATACTCGTCAACAGATTCGTCTCTTTCCTTTTTGTTGTTTTCTATTATTATCTCAGTTCCTACCGGCATTTCATATTCTATTTCATCAATAGTATATGTGCCGTCCGCCATACCCTTCCATTCAAGAACAGTGTCGGGGCTTTTATATGAACGTGTACGCACACAGATATGATCCGTCACCATAAAGCATGACAGCAAACCTATACCAAAACGTCCTATATAGTCTCCGCTTGCCATGTTGTTTTCTATATCATATTTTGACGACTGACCAATAACGGAAAGAAACCGGTGTATTTCGTCCTCATTAAGACCCGTGCCATTATCACGGAATACAATGCTTTTTCCTTCTTCAACCTTTATTTCGATCTTTGCGTCTGCTTCTGAAAAATCCTTATCCTGAGCAAGTCTTGCGCTGATCGCATCTGTACCGTTCTGGAGTAGTTCACGAACAAAAACATCCGGCGAGCTGTACAGATGGTTTGAGAGTATATCTATCATTCCGCCGAGGTTGACTTTAAATTTATAATCCTTTTCCATTCTTAATTTTTCTCCTTATTCAAAGTATGCAAAATAAACTGGTATTGTATATTTGTATTTTAACATACACATTTCCAAAATTCAACCCCGCCGGCGAGCCGATAGATATAAAAATTTTACCATTAACCTTA
>CACXDE010000149.1 GCA_902766305.1 uncultured Ruminococcus sp.
ATATGTAGGTCTTAGTCTTGTATCGCCTATACTTGTCGGTAAGGCTATAGATAATGCTGTAGACGCTGGCAAGGTTGATTTTGCCGCTGTAGGCAATCTGCTTTTAGGAGTCGGCGCATCAGCTGTATGCTCGGGTGTTTTCCAATGGCTGATGAATATGTGTACAAACTCTGTTGTGTATTTTACGGTAAGAGATATCCGCAGACTTATATATAAAAAATGGAGTGCCGTTCCCCTTTCCGTTATCAACAGCACACCTCACGGTGATCTTATCAGCCGCATGACAAACGACGCCGACAGTGTAGGTGACGGACTTATGCAGGGAATAACTCAGCTGTTTTCGGGTATCGTTATGATAATATGCACACTGATATTTATGATGTATATAAGCGTAACAATCGCCATAGCAGTTGTTATAATCACGCCTCTGTCAATGTTTGTAGCAGCCTTTATTACAAAGATATCAAGAAAACAGTTTCTTAAACAGTCTCAGCTGCAGGGCGAAATAAGCTCCTATGTTGAGGAATATGTCGGTCAGCAGAAGCTTGTAAAATCCTTCGGATATGAGGAAACCTCATGCAAAAACTTTGAGGAAATTAATGAACGGCTTCGTGTATGCGGTCAGAAAGCCCAGTGGTATTCTTCACTTGCCAATCCGAGCACAAGGTTTGTTAACAGCCTGGTTACTTCTGCTGTAACAATACTTGGGTCTCTGAGCGTAATAGGCGGTACTATGTCAGTGGGTAGCATTGCAACCTTTATTACATATTCCAATCAGTATACTAAGCCCTTTAATGAAGTTACCGGTGTTATCCCTCAGATACAGGCTGCAATGGCAGGCGCAAGACGTATATTTGAATTTCTTGACAGCGAGGAAATGACAAAAGACCCTGAAAGCAGCGATGAAAACAAACATCTCAAGGGAGACATTGATATAGAAAATGTATATTTTTCCTATACTCCTTCAAAGAAGCTGATAACAGATTTTAATCTTCGCGTAAAAAGCGGACAGCGTATAGCCATTGTAGGTCCTACAGGATGCGGAAAAACAACTCTAATAAATCTGCTTATGCGTTTTTATGATGTTGACAAAGGTTCTATAAAAATTGACGGTAAAAGCATATACAGTATGTCAAGAAGCGATCTTCGCAGCAATTACGGCATGGTACTCCAGGAGAGCTGGCTTTATAATGCAAGCGTCCGTGACAATATTGCATACGGTAAACCGGATGCGACAATTGAAGAGGTTATAGCGGCAGCAAGAAAAGCACATATACATCATTTTATAGAGCGTCTTCCGCAGGGCTACGATACTGTAATAACAGAAGAAGGAGCTAATCTTTCACAGGGACAAAGACAGCTGATATGTATTGCCCGTGTCATGCTTTGCGACCCATCCATACTGATACTTGATGAAGCGACAAGCTCTATAGATACAATGACAGAGCTTCGTGTGCAGAGGGCTTTTACAGAAATGATGAAGGGACGCACAAGCTTTGTTGTTGCTCACAGACTGTCTACCATAAAAGAAGCGGACGTAATACTTGTCATGAAAGACGGAAATATAATAGAACAGGGTAATCATAATGAACTATTACGCTGTAACGGATTCTACAGCAAGCTGTATAATAGTCAGTTTGCTGCCGCAGGGGAGGTATAATTATGCGTACAGATAAAATAAATTACTATCTTGACATTGCAGAAACAGTGCTTGAAAGAGGCACCTGTCTTCGCAGGAACTATGGAGCGATTATTGTAAAAAACGATCAGATAATTTCAACAGGCTATGTAGGCGCACCGAGAGGACGCAAAAACTGCATTGACATGAATGTATGTGTACGGGAAACAATGAAGGTTCCAAGAGGTGAAAGGTACGAGCTTTGCCGCAGCGTACACGCTGAACAAAACGCTATAATACACGCAAGAAGAGAGGATATGATAGGTTCATCTATGTATCTTTGCGGTAAAGACGCAAAAACAGGCGAATACGTAGAAAACGCATCCGCCTGCTCTCTGTGTAAAAGAATGATAATCAATGCCGGAATAGAAAAAGTATATATCAGAAACACAAAAGAAAAATACACAGAGGTCAATGTTATAGAATGGATAGAAAACGATGAATCAATAAACGGTGTAATGGGATATTAAATAAAGTGGAGGTACTTAAGTTATGAAGCCTGATATAAAATCAGAAAAGACGACAGAGGATTATCTTGAGGCTATGTTGATCCTGAAGCATAATAAGGGTTACATACGTTCTATAGATGTTGCTCAGCAGCTTGGAGTGACAAAGCCAAGCGTTACATATACTACAAAACGTCTGAAAGAAAAAGGATATATAGTTATGGATGAAAGCAACTACATAACCATAACTGAAAACGGAATGCAAATAGCAGAAAAGATACTTCACAGACATAACACACTTGCGTCTTTTTTTGTAAGTATCGGAGTAAATGAAGAAATTGCGAAAAAAGATGCCTGCCTGATAGAACATGATATCAGCCCTGAAACCTTTGAAGCTTTATGCTCTTATATTGACAAAAAACAGTAAGTTTATAAACAGGAGATGAAATAATTGAAGGTACTTGTGACAGGTGCTTCATCCGGAATAGGAAGAGATATTGCAAGAAAAGCAGCAGAAAGATATGACGAGCTTGTTCTCGTCGGAAGAAATGAAAAAAGACTCAGCGAACTTAAACAGGAGCTTGAAAACAAATTTCCGGTAAAAGCGGAGATAGTAGTTACCGACCTGAGCGACTATAAAAACTGCATTGCTCTTTTTGAAGCGCATAAGGACGTTCATCTTCTTGTGAATAATGCAGGCTTTGGCGATACGGGGGTATTCGATAGAACAAGTCTTGAAAAGGATATAATGATGATAAATACCAATGTCGTTGCTGTGCATACACTGATGAAGCTTTATCTTGGTGAAATGAAAAAACGCGGCAGCGGACATATCCTTAACACTGCATCATTAGCCGGTTTTTTTTCCGGTCCGCTGATGGCAACCTACTACGCAACAAAGGCATATGTCGTAAGTCTTTCACGGGCTGTAAGAGAAGAACTCAGACGTGAAGGCTCTCCCGTTACTGTAAGCATTCTCTGTCCGGGACCTGTATCTACGGGATTTGGTAAAGCTGCCAATGTGGATTTTCATTTTTCCTATTTCAGTGTCAGCAGTAAATCTATTGCTGAATACGCTATGAAAAAGCTTCCGAAATTCTGCATTGTTCCAAGGATAGAAATGAAAGCGGCAAGACTTCTGTATAAGGTTCTGCCGTCATCTGTCTCAGCAGCAATACTATATAGTATACAAAATAACAAAACCGAAAAATGATCTGTAATTTTATGAACGGTCAGGAGGGATCAGAATGGCAAAAAATACTAATAAAGATCTCAGGAATAAAGTCATTTATCAGATATTTGTAAGGAATTTCAGTAAGGAAGGTACTTTCCTTGAAGTTGAGAACCATCTTGACGAAATACGAGTGCTTGGTACGGATATTATCTGGCTTATGCCGATACATCCAATAGGCAAAAAGAACCGCAAAGGTACTCTTGGTTCTCCATACGCTATAAGTGATTACCGCAGCATAAACCCTGAATTTGGAGATATGGATGATTTCATCAGGCTGACAGAGGCAATACACGAAAAGGGCATGAAATGTATAATAGATGTCGTTTACAACCATACATCACCTGATTCTGTACTTGCCGATCAGCATCCGGAGTGGTTCTATCATAAGAAGGACGGCTCTTTCGGAAACAGAGTCGGAGACTGGAGCGATATAATAGATCTTGATTATTCTAATAATGAATTGTGGGATTATCAGATTGAGACGCTGAAAATGTGGGCAAAATATGTTGACGGTTTTCGCTGTGACGTAGCGCCGATGATACCGATAGAGTTCTGGGAGCTTGCACGAAAAGAAGTCGCCGGTATAAGGCCTGACTGTATATGGCTCAGCGAATCGCTTGATCCTGATTTCATAATGTATCTTCGTTCTGTGGGACTTACCGCACATTCTGACTGTGAGATGTACTCAGCGTTTGATATCAGCTATGAATACGACTGCTACAATGACTTCAGAGCATTACTGACAAACGGTATATCATTGAAAGAATACTGTAATGCAATTAACAGACAGGAATATATTTACCCGGAAAACTATGTCAAGCTTCGTTTTCTTGAAAACCACGATCAACTGAGGGCTGCATTTCTTATACCTGACGCAAAGAAGCTCAGGAACTGGACTGCCTTCAATTTCTTCAAAAAAGGAACAGCTCTGATATACAACGGCCAGGAAAAATCAGCATCCCGCCTTCCCAGTCTGTTTGATAAGGATACAGTAAACTGGGATTGTTCCGAGGATGAGGACTTGACAGAGCTGATAAAAAGGCTGTCAGATATCAAGCATATGAAGCTTTTAAATAACGGAAGATTTTTTGTCACACCATTTGGTGATAGCTTTTTGACTGCAAAATATTCAGACGGCATAAACAGCGCGTTGGGAGTCTTTTCTGTAAAGAGTGAGAGTTCCGCCGTGACGGTCGAATTTCCTGACGGCATCTATACCGATCTTATCAGCGGATCAAAAGTTGAGGTCAGCAGGGGGATAATAGTATCTAACGGCGAACCTGTAATTATTTTCACTGAAGGTAAGGATAATGAGTAAAAATATGATCCCTTCAAAATACAAAGGTATAGTCTATATCATTATTTCAGCATTTTGTTTTGCCCTTATGAATCTGTTTGTAAGATTGTCAGGAGATATACCCTCAATACAGAAATGTTTTTTCCGTAACTTTGTTGCCGTATTTTTTGCTTTTGCCGTTTTACTGAAAAACGCCCGTAAAGAGAATGATAAAAAAACCAAGCTGTCTGAAATATTGAAATGGAAAAAAGGAAATCTGAAATGGCTGCTTCTTCGTTCCGCAGCCGGAACAGCCGGTGTTTTAGGAAACTTCTATGCAATAGATCATATTCCATTGTCAGACGCATCTATTCTCAACAAAATGTCGCCGTTTTTTGTCATTGTTTTTTCGTTTTTCATACTAAGGGAAAAGCTTACCTTGTTTCAGGGAACAGCGGTATTTATCGCATTTATCGGCAGTTTATTTATAATAAAGCCGTCATTCCAGAATGTTGACCTGATTCCATCTGCTGCCGGGCTATTGGGCGGAATGTGCGCCGGATTCGCATATACTATGGTTCGTATACTGGGACAGAAAGGTGAAAGAGGACCGTACATAGTGTTTTTCTTTTCGACCTTTTCATGTATTGCAACTCTCCCCTATCTGATACTGTATTTTCATCCGATGGAGCTCTGGCAGATACTTATGCTTTTAGGGGCGGGTCTTTCCGCGGCAGGAGGACAGTTCACAATAACAGCGGCATATTATCATTCACCTGGCAGAGAGATATCTGTTTATGACTATTCTCAGATAATATTTGCAACACTGCTTGGTCTTATTTTCCTTGGTGAATTGCCCGATATATACAGCATTATTGGATATATCATAATAATATCCATGGCTGTTCTGATGTTTAGTAACCGCCAAATAACCCCGCGTTAAAGCACAAAGAAAAAGAGGCCGGAAACCGACCTCAAATAGAATAAGATTTTCAATATGGCA
>CACXDE010000150.1 GCA_902766305.1 uncultured Ruminococcus sp.
GCTACAACTACTCCTTCAACAACAACACCTGCTGCAACAACAGATACAGCTGAATCACCTGCTACAGGCGATACAACATCTGCTATTGCACTCGTTGCTGTAGTTCTTGCATCACTTGGCACAGCTGTTGTTATGACAAAGAAAGCTTCTGCTAAGGACTAATTTTTAGTTTTGATCTATACTGAAAATTAAAAAAATTGCGCCTCTTTGCTGATAAAGCAGAGAGGCGTTTTTTCACGTCTGTACAGCAGAAAGCGTGAAATCAGTATTAAGAGGCATAAGCATACCCATTTTTGCTTCGATGTAGCTTATCTGATCCTCATCAAGAACGTCAGAGGTTTCATATTCAACCGTTTGACCGTTTTCTGTAAGGCTGCCGCTGATGCAGAAAAGATCTCCGAGATTATTCCATAGGGATATGCGTCCGTTTTTATCGTTTATTGTTGACCTTGCAAGGCACATGGAGCGTACCTGTTCGTCAGAATAATCGTTTTCACTCAGACCATATAGTTCAGCGCAGTAATGAAGACCTTCATCTGAGGCAGTTTGCAGAAACATTTCTGTTTTAATTGAGCCGATTATATCATATATGCTTTGAAGCTCTGCTGATACAGCATATAATTCAGCAGGATCAGGATATTCGTAATCTTTTATGCGCAGATGTTCATTCAAGGATTCTATAGCAGTCAAATGCCCACCTCCTATGCTGTAGTTATCGTTATATTGCCAAGCTTGAGAAGAGCGGATGATGCAGCCGAAACGTCAGCCATATTTACAAATGTATAATTCTCTATACCGTCGGCAGCTATTATCTGCGCACCTAATTTATTCAGCTTAAGGTCTTCTCCGACCCTGAGTTCTGAAAAGAATTTTCGTACAGCATTTTCAGTGCTGCTGCGCGCATTGCTTACAATATAATTGTCTTGAATATTAATCCGTACACTTACATCAATTGTTACGATAGAAGCTGAATATGCGATCATATTAACTCCGGGTATACGGTTTTCGTTTATAAGCTCCTGTACACTGCTTACTGCTGACGCATCGGCAGCACCTCCTTTTGCGGCGACAAAAACATGGACAGTATTTCCTGAACCGGCATTTTCTACAACATTTGCAGAAAAAACGCCTGGCACGGATTCCGCCAATTTACGGTAAAAAGCAGGATTCATACCGTTAGAAATGTTCCTGAAGCTGTCTACAATTCTTTTTCTTAGAGACTCGTCAGTTTCATCATCAGTGCCGCCGCCAATAGCCGAAGAATTTGTTATACTGATACCGCTTGAAAAATATGTAACAACCGTTGTAACAGAGGATGACGGAATATTGAATCTGCTGCCGCTGTATTTGGCCTGAACGCTGACAAAGGTACTTCCGCTTCCCTGATATATAAAGGCATCCTCTGTGCTTACATATTCAAGCTCTCCGTCTGATGTAGAAAAAACTGTACCTGCGGGTATGCTGAGATCATATTCAAGCGGACTGTCTACCCTTACAACGACAGTACCGGAAGCTTTGTTTCCCTGATGTCTGCTAAGCCCTCTTTGAAAAGCGTGTTTGTCAAGCTCACTTCCAGAAGCTGTAGAAACAAACATTGATCTCTTTATGCTGTCAAGCTGACAGTATAAAGCGTGTATTTCGCCTGCCATAACAGAAAGCCGGCATTCAGTGTCGCTGTTTTCATCCGGATATGTGCCGCTGAAATCATAATAATTCTCTTTAAGTCTTGACAGGATATCATAATATGTGTCCATTGCCGTTATTTTACACTTCCCTTCCGTTTATATATACATTGCCGTCATTAGACAGTTTTATGGTTGCCCCTCCGTCAGACACAAGAAGAATTTCACCCGGCTCTATATTTCTTTCGTAATAGGGCATTCTTACACCCATACACATTACTCCGCTGTCTGTGTGTACAACAACCATGTCATTATATTTGCCGGGGACGCTTATCATACCCGGCGGATTGACTATTTCACATTTTCCCTTGCCCTGGGCTGACACTGCGGATACGGTAGTATCTATTCCGCTGTCAGCAGAGGCAGTATCTACAGGGCTGTTTTGATTATTGTTTCTTAGATTCATGCTGATCCACATTGATATTTACCTCCGTAAAAATATTCATTTCCTCGATACCGTTTTTAATGTTGTACTGAATTTCTTTGATTTTGTATGCTCTTCTGTCACCATTTATTTTTATAATGTCATCAGGCTCGCAGCTGATAAATCCGCAGTATATCATTTCCATTTTCTGATAGGAACTGTCTGATTTGTCTATCATATTTTTTACAGCATCTGTGCCTCTGATATTTGTGCCGGTAATATTAAGATAACGCTGTCTTTGTATACCGTTTTTTTCGGCAGTGCTGCTTTTAAAGTGCATATCGTAGCTGCCGGAAGGATATGTTCTTGCGCATATATCAGATATAACTGATCGTCGGCTTATTGTATGCTTAAGATATTTTATGTTTTTTTGCGTTAGCAGTATTTCCCGGGGGATATTGGTTCCGCTTATATCTATAATACCGTCAGATGATATATCCGGCTTGCAGCCGATGAACTGACCGCAGAATTTAGAAAGCACCGCCCATTCACTCATACCCTTTGTTATAATAAGCTCTCCATTGTAGCTTTCAGAGCTTCCGGTAAAGTCTGTAAAGCCGAGGGGGCGAAAATGACGCTCAAAAATAAGATCGAATGACGGCAGATGATAGGTCTGCGGAAAAGCCTCATTATCGAGAAGTACAGCTTCTATACTTCGTGCCCTGATAGTAATAAAAGTACCGTTTGCACTTTGTATTTCAGTCTGTTCATCAATGCAGCCGCAGAAGATGCTTTCACTGCTGCGGATTATTTCTATTCTTTTAAGCTCAGGAAGCTTTGTTTCTGAAATGAATTTCCCATAGAATCCATCAGCCGGTGCGTCCCTGTCTTTTATAATGTACAGGCTGATCGGATTATTAAGGAAATGCGTATTTCCCTTTATGTCAGTAAGTAAAGCTTTTACCATAAAATGATCCTTTCGTTAATGTCAATAGTTCTGTCAGGTCTTTCAATATGCGGATTCAGCTGTACAAGTATGTCAATATTTATACCGTAAATATTGCTGATATCCCAAAGACAGTTTGTGCCTTTGCTGTAAATGATTTTTGGTGCCGGGGAAATTTTTTCCCTGGCATTAATAATAAAGCGGAAACGGTATCTTATAACATTTTCTGTATCGCTGAATACTTTTTCCAATTTTTCGGGATAAGCAAATACCGCATTATCGTCCGGCAGATGAAGAATACCGCCCTCTGACATTTCTGCACTCAGATTTTCAAAGCTTTCGAGACAGTTTTCGCCGAAAAATTCACCCTCACCATTTATAACGGTTGTTTTATATCCGCAGTCATTAATGATAGTCTGACCGTATGCACCATAATTTGCTGATATTCTGTTTCCAGTGCTGACAATAAGTATTTCCGGATCGACAGGGAATTCAAAATTTCTGAATTTCACTGTATCTCCTCCGCAGCATTTAGTGTTCTGTCATATCTCATCATATCCGACATAATAATATCTGAGAGAGTTCTCAAACTTTCTGTATCCGCCTCACGATCGCTGTAAGCAGTTTCATTTATATTTTCTTTGTCCATTTATATCTCCTCCGTATTCATATTCAGAGCAGAAATGCTGATATGTTCGCTGAAGCTTTTGCTGTCTGCTGCTGCTTCGATATCCTCCCACATACAGCCCCTGCAAATAATTCTTGTTCCGTCTGTTTCAAAAGTTAATGTAAAGTTATCCATATCAGAAAAATTGCAGTTTACAAAAGGTTTTCTGAAAAGGATATTTTCAAGCGTTATCTTATAGCGGATTTTAGTTCTTACAATACCTGTATCTTCACTGTGCATAATAGATCGTATCCTATGAATTTCAGATATTTTTCTGATACGTGCCTTCTGCACCTGAAGAACCGGATTGCCGTCCACGTATACTGTAACATCTCTGCCGCACAGGCATTCTTCATTATTGATGATAGTACCACCTCCAGAGTTTATGATGTTTTTCTTCTTATCTGTCTGAATATCAGTGTAAGTTCAATTGAATACACTGAAAGATCAGAATCATATTCACATTTACCTGCTGACATGGATGTTATCATTCTCTCTGTATCGCACTGTGTTATTTCCATGCAAAGCTCCCTGCACATCTGACGGCAGAAGCTTTCTCCTGACAGTTCGTTTGTTCTTACAGTAATACTCAGAAATTCGCTGTACAGTTCGCTCTCTCCGCCCAAAAGGTACTGGCTGTCTTCACCGGTTACGGAATAAGTGACAAGAGGTTTTTCCTGAGGGAAAGAAATATTGTTTTCATTTTCTGCACTGCAAAAACTGAAATTACCGCTTTGTGATGATATGATCCTTTCCATAAGTTCTTCACTGTAATACATTGTATTTCACCTTTTTTTTACACAGGCCGCACAGTAATCACCCCAGCGGCTTGTGTAAATATCCTTCCATAGTATATAGTATTCATTTTCTCCATCACTGACAGTATCGCCTCTGACTGTATTCTCCAAAAAAGACCGTGAGGTATAAAGCATAAATTTTTCCGGTTCATATCTGAATGAACCCTTATGTGAAATACCTCCGTCAGAGCTTTTGCGGTTCCTTACGGGGATAAGTATCCCCGTAAGGTTCGCAGTAGTATCTCTTGTATGTACAGTCAGCGGTATGCCAAAGCGACGGAATACACTGCCGAATATATCCTTCATTCTTACACTCCTTTAAAAGCAAAGGCTTCATCACATAAAAGATCCCTTATTTCAAAGAATGCCTGACGGCAAACCTTTTCGGCAGCTTCAGCCTGATCTATCAGGTTCTGTCTGACTGACAGTTCTCCGACTTTTATTTCTGACGCATTACCGTCTGTTGCACAGATAAGTAAATATCTATAACAGGCAGAAGCGGCAGCCGCAAAGCATATACTGCTTAGTCTGTCATTTTGCGGCGCAGAGATAAGCCTGTTCAAAATTTGTTCTGCGGCCTTTTCACACAGAAATTTATATCTGACCGCATTCTCCTTATCAAGCCCTGTCAGACGGCAGAAAATATTAAAGATATATTCAATATCCACCGCTTGTCCTCCTTAATATGTAAGTACCTTGGATGCGTCAGGGAATATCTTTGTAAAGCCTGAAATGCAGCTGATAGAGGTTCTTTCAAGCTGTCTGTCAATGAGCCTGTCATGATCCATTAAGATGCCGCCTGACTGCACCATTTCAAGAGCGCAGTTTTTATCCAGACCAACAATCTTGTTTCCGCTTATGCCGGGTACATGAAGAAGCTTTGCGCCGAGCGGAGTTACCATTTTACCGCTGCCGTGAAAATTGAGTCCTGCGCGGGAATCCTTCATTTCATTCAGGGAAAGAATTTTAATTATTCCTCCAGCCGGTGAAAGTATAGTATTAAGCTCATAGGGATCAATATTGCTCCAGAGATTCAGAAGATCCTGATATGTTATCTCAGAGTTTGACGCAGAGCTTACAGTACCTGCTGCCGGACTGTTATCATCACCGTTTATAATGACGTTTACAGCGTCTTCAAGCTGCTGCCTTGCTATATATGCGCCTATCTGACGCAGGGTGACAGTAAAGATATCCAGCTTCTGAAATTTGACTGCTTCGTAAGAGGCAACAAGCATCCTGCCTCTTTTCTGGAGCTTTACAAGGTTTTCGCTGCTTTTGATATTTGTCTGTGGAAGGTAAGCACCTTCGTTTACAGGCTTGAGTGACTTTTCTTCCGCACCCGGAACCGAAACTACAGAGCGGTAGTCAAGACCGTCTATTATAGTTTTAGCAGCGATTATATCCGGCAGAATGTCAGCCCTTTCCATGCCCTGTCTTACTGCTCTTGAAACATATTCCGGGAACAGTGCAGCGCTGTCGCTTGTCTGGAAGAATTTGCCCACACAGTCCGAATTATTGCCGCCTACCTTTATGTCAAATCTTTTCAGCTGTCTCTGATAAGCGTCAAGTCCTTCAAGCTGAGTGTTTCTGTAGTTTTCAGAAGGATCAAGCTCCTCAAGTATCTCTGTGAAGGAGCGGTTTCCGTTTGCATACATACCCTTTTCAAGTTTAATGTTGTCAAAAAATGCCATAGTAAATAACCTCCTTAAAGAATAAACCCAAATGTTTTTGCTGTAGTATCAAGATCAACGATAAGATGTTCTGTACCGTTGCTGTTGTCAAGATTGAGCTTACCGGATGAAGCGGATATCTTGCTGAAACCGACTGCCGGCGCAGTGGTGTAAGAAGCTCTTGCATAACCGCTCATCTGAACAGCGGCATAGCCGTTTCTTACAGAGCAGCAGATGCCGCAGAATCTTCCTGAAGCCCTCTGTACCTTTCCATTGCCGCATATCATAACAGGATCGCCGGCAGTAATATCACCCTGTACTTCAAAGGTGAGAACATTTTCACCAAAACCGTTAAAATTTACATTCATAATAAAAAACCTCCTCAAATGTTGTTATAATAACTGTTGTCATATTTTGTTTCTGTTTTTACGTGTGCAAGCTGAGGCACAACGGGCATAATCTCCGATGCCTTAGCTGAAAGAGCTTTATGCAGCTCCTCAAGTTTGTCAGCGTTCATATTTGAAGTTATAAAGCTCAGAGTGTCGCTTTTCAGCTCCGGCAGAGCTACCGCCGACAATTTTCTAATGTCTGTCAGAAGTCTTGTGCGGTAGGCTTCGCCGTCAGCCGCCTTTTCAGTAAGTTCGCTGAGCTTGTCTGACAGCGCCTTCATTTCATCGGCGGAAAAAGTCTGTTCTCCGCCCTGTAAAAGTTTCTTTTCAATATCCATTTTATTTTCCTTTCTGTAAAATTTTGATACACCGGCTGCCTTCTGTGCCGGTACAGCGACAAACGACCATTCATAAGCGTCTGTCGGTTCATCAAGTATCACACTGCATTTCTTACCGCTGTAAACATGTCCTGCAATATGATTGCAGCTGCTGAAATCACTGCCGCATACAGAGCATATTTTTTTTGCAACAGCACAGCCTACGCTTACTTCTTTTTTAATGCCGCTTTCGATCTGCATGATTACCTCATCACTGCACTTTGATCTGGGTATATATGCCTTTGCGCGAAGTCTCATGTACTTACGTCCATCGACCGTATACTGTCCGTCCGGCGATTCAGTACGGCATTCATATATTCTTGCTGTCTGATTATCAGCCCTCGGGTCATGGTCTGTAATACCTGTCACGCCGACAAAAAGCCTGCTCAGCTTTTCAAGAGCGGTATCAGAGAATCTTTCGTTGTCTCTGTCGATCTCATTGTCGCAAAGTGTAATAGAGAAGGTGAATAGTTCATCCTCTGAGAACGGTCTGTTTGTGTATTTGTTTATAAGTTCAAGCTCATTTTTATCCAAGCTATCAGTCCTTTCATATTTATTGTTGCTTACCTAAATTGTCTGCCTGCGCATGGTACAGCCTTGCCTTTGCAAGCTCCACTTCATCCTGTAGATTAATAGCGTCCCACACCACGGAAAAGCCGCAGCTGATACCCTCCAGAGCTAAAAAAGTTCTGCATATTTTTTTCAGAGGAACTTCAAGCAGTCTTCTGTAATATTCCAGTTCACTCGTCAGGATATCTGCCTGCTGTGAGGACATTCTCTCAGTAGAAGACCAATTCAGTCCAAGCAGAAACGGCGGTATAGAAAGCTTTGCGATAATTTGTTCAAGCATAAGCCTTACAGGTATCTGACTGTCGGGTATCTGATTGTCAGCGCCTATAGCTTTTATGCTGACATCGCCGACGCTGATAAAATCCCTTGGTTCAGGACTTTTCATTGCCTTGCTCCATTCGTCCGCTATCATCATCACTCTGTCCCTGCTGAAATTCCTGTCGGATTCCTGCGGTTTGTACGTTACGGCAAATCTTACATTTCCTACCCTGTCCCAGTTAGTACCTACTGCATTGAATATTTTCAGCAATATATCCGATACGAACGGAAGACCTCTGAGGATAGAAGTGCCGTATACCTCTCCGGCTTCGGGCATCATTACGCTGCAAAGAATAAGCTCCGGATATCTTACCTCATTCAAAGCTCCGGTATTATCACGGGCGCATATTTTCATGTCAAGCGGACTTTCTTTGCAAACAAGCTCCACATCATCGGGATCGCAATTGTAAAGCGCGGCGATTTTTCCGTCTTTACCTGTAACAATTTCTCCGACTGCTGTTCCATATGTCAGCAGCTGGTCAAGATATACCGATAAAAAGCTTTCAATTCCGTTTGAAACTGAATTTACTCTGACATTGCTGAGAAAGCTGTCCATAAGCTGCTGTACATTATCATCTTCACAGGTGACTTTGCATCCGCCGGTAAGCCTTATGATTTTGTATATGGCTGCATCAATTACCGGCACTGCTTCTCTGAGAGAACGGTAAAGCTGCTTTTCATAATGTCTTTTCGGAGAATAGCCTCTTAAGCTGCTGAAAGGATGTTTGCTTTCGTATCCTTCGGCGGTCTGGACAAGTACAGCATCATTCTTTTTGTTTCGTTTAAACCAACTCAAAACTTCACCTCCTGTCTGTCAATGCTGAATGCAAAAAATGTGTCTTCGGGCTGGCCAAGATGAGTTGCGGTAAAATATCTTATGTCATCCATAGCGTGGTCATTTTCTTTTATCGGAACATCCCTGCCGCTGCTTTCCCAGCGGTAAAGACCAAATTCCCTGATACTGTCCTTGCAGCAGCGGCATATTTTGATATCGCCCTGTTTAAGAGCAGTGCTTACCTGACGTATGCCGTCCGTGACATTGTTCTTTGCCGGTATCACTGTAAACTTACCGTGACGCTTAATAACCTCGATAAAGCTTGCCGCAGAAGGGTCAACAATTATTCTGTTAATCTCCCTGTTTCCGGCAAGACGGCAAAGACCCTCATAATGTTCCTCGTCTGTTCTTGAGCTTCCCTGAATGCGTGAATCGTAATAGTATTCGTCTATTCTGTACCACACTCCTCCGTAAAGTCCCCAAAGACCAAAGGAAGAGGGATTTACTGTGCCGTAATCGCAGGATATCACATAGTCGTCATAGTTCACTGACGGGACATCGTACAGCATATTCTGTTCAGACATGAACGGATATACAAGCCCCTCTGCCGCTGTCCATTTGCCGAGGACATATCTCTGGTAAAAGCTTCCGGAATACATTCTTCTGTAGCGGTTCAGCATTTTTTCGGAAAGGGACGGATTGTCTTCCATAGTGAAATGGATATAGTACAGATTTTTTTCATCCCTTTTGTCGATCCATTCACGCTTAAACCAGTGCTGAGGAAATTCGGGATTGCAGTTGAACCATAGCTTTGAACCCTCCACACTGCATCTTGCGGCAGCCTGTTCTACAAATGATCTTGGCATAAGTGCCGCCTCATCGAAAAGAACGCCGCAAAGTGTCATTCCCTGTATAAGTGAAGCAGAGCTTTCATCACGCCCTCCGAAGAGATAGAATGTATTGACATTGCTGCCGGTGTATACGTCTATCATGTTTGAGGACAGTCTGTCTCTTACTTCAAAACCTATATCCTTAAGGATACTGATAAGAGGAAGAACTACATTTCTTTTGACGGATCTTATTGTTTTGCCGCATATAGCGAAGCTTCTTCCGCTGAATTTTATCATAGCCCATGATACGAAGGAAACACTCATACATACAGTCTTTCCGCTTCTGACAGCACCATCACATATGATACCGTCAAAGCTGTCACCCTTGCCGCACCACCAGTTAAGCACTGTTTTTTGTTTCTGAAAAAAAAAAAAAAACTTCATCTGCACCTCCCTGATCTTCAGAACCTATAAGCACTCTGCAAAAATTCGATACGCTGTTTTCCTCGTTGTCGGCAGCTTCCAGTTTTTCAAGAGCCTTGATTCTGTCAAAGAATTTGATTTCCAATGCTCCGTCCTTGGGCTTTTTGATTTCTGCGACATTGAACAGATCGTATGAAGACAGATCGCTCAGCTGCGGGTCCTGAGAAAACATAAGACGAACGGCGTCGGTAACATTGCCGAAAGCAAGTCTTTCATATCCTGATCTTGCCTGCATTCTGTAGTTTTTGTTTTTTGTTTCAAACAGTCTGCGTATTTCAGCGTTGATATCGTCTCTTGCAAGAAGAGCATTTCCACGCTGTTCGGCGTTTCTGAAACCGGCACATGCAGCAGCCTCTTTGCAGTTGCCGCTGCTGACAAAATAGCAGCAAAAAAGTTTTTCTTTAGATGTAAGTTCACTGCTGTTCTGCATTATTTATAACCCCCTTTCAACAGTCCCTTAAAAACAATAAAAATTTGACCTCAAAAGGTCAAATTTTTTGAAAAACAAAAAAAATAATTATTAAAATAAAAAATAACTAAAAAAATCCGATTAACTATTCTCTGTATTATCAAAGTATAAGAAAAAAGTATTTTCGTTGACTTTTATAATAAAATGATGTATGATTAAAAAAAATCCATGTCCTAAAAATCAGGGGGTCAGAACATGAAAAAAATGTTAAGAAAAGTGCTGGCAGTTTCTCTTTGTGCGTCTTTTTTATGTACAGCTTTTACAGTTCTTCCACAGGCTGTTCCTCAAAGCAGTATAACTGTAAATGCTGCTAACACGTACAATGATTTCGTGTATATAGAAGACGGTGACATTATAACTATCGATTCCTATCAGGGCGATAAAGAAGAGGTTACTATACCATCAAAAATCAATGGTAAGGTTGTAGAGAATCTTTCACTTGGCTGCTTCAGCAATAATAGTA
>CACXDE010000151.1 GCA_902766305.1 uncultured Ruminococcus sp.
CTCTTTTCTATTTGGCTTACAAATCTGTGAAAATAAGCCTGACTTACAATGACTATTATGTCGCATTCAATAAAGAGAACTTGAACGAGAGCGCCGCTACGATAGTGGGCAGTCTTTGGCAGAAGGATGATCATATTACCTTGAAGATACAGCAGTGCCTGAATTATTTGAAGGTTGGACACTGGAGAGGTGCGAATCACATGCCCGTAGACGAGTTGATAGAAAACGTAAGTCCACAAACCTACGATGACGTAATCAAGGTTTTGCCACCTCCATTCTATAATATAGACGTGACTTTTATTAGAAAGACACGGGTAAGAAAAGAAATGGTAGAGGAGGGCTGGGATAATAATAAACCTTGGATAAATAGTGAACCATGGGGTGGACGTGGTCATTTAGAGGAAGTCTCTGCATGGAGCGATGACAAAGGTACTACGTTCAAGTTGTCATCTATGAGTTCTGGAGAGAAACAAATGCTGGTGGCATTGAGCTACGTACTTTACCACATAAAGAATATACAGAGTGTAAATGAGGCTAACTATAGGGTGCCATATCATCACATAAACATCATATTCGACGAGGTAGAGTTGTATTTCCATCCAGATTATCAGCGAAGATTTCTGGCAATGTTGATAGAAAGCTTGTCGTGGACTAAGATTGATCGCAGAAAGATAAGGAGTATTCATGTTTTGATAGCAACACACTCTCCGTTTGTGTTGACTGATGTGCTGACGGAAAGGACACTCTATTTGAAGGAGGGGAAACGTCAAATGGTTTCGGCACAGACATTCGGAGCCAACTATTATGATCTTCTAGATAATAGTTTCTTCTTTACCAATACAGCTATAGGAGAAATTTCTTCGAAGGCATTACGTCGGTGGATTAAGAACGTGGAGCATATCGGGAATCTGCCTGACGAGGAGGTCATGGACAAAATAGGTGATACTTTTGTAAAAAGGTATCTGCAAATGGGGTACGCAAGTGAAGAGAACGATGTACAAACTGAAAAGACCGACGAATAGGACACTTTCGGACTACTATGATGCATATGGGCCAGGTATTCAGACCCTCATGCAACAACTGAAGGACGGAATACTGCTTATTCCCATCACATTAGGAAGCGGTAAGACTGCTGTTAAACTGACATTGCAAGTACAACGTAACAGTGCAACATGGCAGTTTTTGGACAGATATGCACAGGAAGCACACCTTCGCAGATTGCTCTGCGGTGACTGGAACGAGCAACTGAATATCATCCAAGAGGTATGCCATTTGTTTCCAAACCTAATTTGGCAGAAGAGAATAACGAAGGAAAGTTATAATGCAGGAAACTACCAAACGTATGGCACGGATGCAGCAGGTCATGAAGTGGTGGAGGATTTTAATAGAATCCTGCATTGGTTGTTTGTTGAACAGATGTATGACGGTGGTAATAGTGGAGTTCGTCTTGACAAGACGCAATTTGTCAGAGAACGAGGGATGATGGTTTGTCCATATTGCGGACGGCAGCATATTGATATGGCAGAAGTGCAGGGAAGTGTGTCTAAACCCTATATAGACCACTTCTTACCCAAAAGCAAATACCCATTTCTGGCCATGACATATATGAATCTGATTCCTGGTTGTAACACATGCAACGAAGCATCCAACAAAGGAACACTTGACCCATTGACGTATCCTGGCTTGGATCCGTTGTTGCTTAATCCGCACGTATTTAGGAATACAGCTGTGACGTTTTGTTACAAATATGGTTTTCAGGGTGAGAACAATGCTAAGAATTTCAGTATCTTGTCGATAGCCGAGAACGATTATTTGAAGGAGGGCTACTTAACGAGACTGAAGTTAGGAGAGTTCTATTCTCATCAACAGTTTGAGGTGAAGGATTTATATCGAAATTTCACCAAGGCAACCAATGCAATGAAGAAATTTCTAATTAGGCTTGGCTTGAAGGATCACTTCCTAAATAACATCGAACGGCGCACATTGGGTTACAATCTGAATGATGATGAAGCCCCGCGTCGTATTATGTATAAGTTTAAGAAGGACTTGTTTATGCAGTTACGACGGGAATACGGGATTTGACATATGACGAATTACGATTTTCAAATACTTCAGTATAACGAGTCTGAATGCATGACACGAAACTTGATCCAGAAAAGTTGAATGTTTTCGACATGAATATGGTTGTTGTTGGTTATATAGTGTAAAGTCGTATGGAAGATAAACTAAAAGAGCTGAGAAATAAATATCATAAAGGACTCGTGTCGGTGATAGTGGGTGCAGGATTCTCCAAGAATGCCTGTAAGGAATATCTGTCATGGGAGGAGTTACTTTATGATATGGCAGCTGAGCTGTATCAGGACGAGATAGAAAAAGCCTTTATCCGCTACCAATCTCTCCATCCAACAATGAAAATCAGCCTTGATGTCTTTACCCGTGGGGAAGCTAATCGAGTCATCAAAAAGAAAGGCTACTTGAAGGTGGTGACAGAATACATTACTCGAAAAGGGTACAGGGAAGCGTTAGAACACTACATAGAAGAGAGAATTCCATATATCGACACCGATAAGCAGCAGTTCCGTTTTGTAGGGAAGAACTGCGACGA
>CACXDE010000152.1 GCA_902766305.1 uncultured Ruminococcus sp.
TACTAAAATAGAATATATCAATAAATGGAGAGTTGTTGACGAAGCCGGAAAGAGTATCAAAACCGGAAAATTATATTATGATAACAGGGCTTATGCACAGAAATTTACAATAATATCAAAACTGCCTGATGAAGTCTGGCACGACAGCGTGCTGTGCTTTATGAACCGGAGCAACGTTGAGGTATATATAAACGGTAAGCTGCGAAAAAGCTTTGACAGGGTAAATGACACAGGTCTTCCCTGCGGTTCTATGAAGGAATTCTATATAATAGTTCCTTTAATCCCGGCAGATGCCGGTGCAGAGCTGAGAATAGAACGATACCCGACCGACTGGAATCCTATGGTAGTTTCGGAAACCTTTGTTACATCTTATGAGGGTGTATATGGGTTTATGGTCAATAAATACGGTATGGCTTTTGCGCTGATATCAACGCTATTTATTGCATCGCTGCTTGCTACCGTTATAGGTATATTTTTGCATATATGGAACAAGCATACTATGGACATGATATATGCTTCACTTGGTATTCTTGATGTAGCATGCTGGCTTATATCTGTTTCCCAGCTTACACCATATATAACAGGACTGTATTTTGTTGACGGTATTATGGGATTTTTGTTCTGCCTGATGATGCCGTTCTCGCTGCTGATATATATAAATCTTATACAGAAAAACCGCTACAAAAAGCTGTACAGGGTATTGTTTATAATATCGCTTCTCAATTTCACTCTGTTTACAGCATTGAATTTTACCGGAATAAAGCTGTTCCAGTCTTCACTTGTATATATTGACAGCGTTTTAGGCTTAGTGCTTGTGAGTGTGCTTGTAACATTTATAATTGATATCAGAAACGGACGTATAAAGGATTATCCATATACAGCAATTGGGTTCCTGATATTCATATTTATGGGGTTTACAGAGATAATAATCCTGATTTTCTTTGAAACAATAAGCAATGAGATACCAATGCTTATAGGACTTATGGGACTTCTGATAATGGTAGTTATACAGCAGATAGACGATATCAGGAAGGTCAGAAGAGAACTTGAAAAGGAAGTCAATGCAAAGACTGAGGAAAACGAACAGCTTCTCATCCATATCGTCCGAACACTTGCAGGAACGATAGATGCCAAGGATACCTATACAAATGGTCATTCAAGCCGTGTTGCTGATTATTCGAGAGAGATCGCAAGACGTTTCGGCTACAATGAAAGCCAGCTCAATGATATCTATATGATGGGACTGCTTCATGATATAGGGAAGATAGGTATTCCCGATGCGGTAATAAACAAGCCGGAAAAGCTTACAAATGAGGAATATGAGCTGATAAAGAATCATCCGGTAATGGGTTCAAAGATACTCAGCAATATAAAAGAAAAACCGGAGTTTGCTGTAGGAGCGAGGTGGCATCACGAAAAATACGGCGGAGACGGCTATCCGGACGGAATAAAGGCAGAGGAAATTCCGGAGCCGGCAAGGATAATCGCAGTTGCGGACGCTTATGACGCAATGACAAGCTACCGCAGCTATCGTGATCCGATGCAGCAGGAAAAAGTAATGCAGGAGATAGCCAAAGGGAGCGGCACACAGTTTGATCCAAGGTTTGCCGAAATAATGCTTGAAATGATGGCTGAAGATACGAGATATGATCTTCGTGAGAAGAAAAGGGTAACAACAACTACAAGGCTGATTTAACAAAAAACAGCGAAGGGTAAATATCCTTCGCTGTTTTTCTGTCTGTTCTATTGTTCGTTAAGGTTTTTTATCCATAACTCAGCAAACAGCTTATGTCCTCAAAATCAGGAGATGAGCCGTCTATAGTTTCCAGCCGCTGGCCGTATGACGAAACATCAGCTAAAAAGCAGTTCTTTGCTGTGGTTTTCCCCTTTTATTAATATTCATCTTACGTTTATGATTACAGCATGACTGCCAAGCTCACGGTAATGCCTCAGAAAATCCTCTGCGTCATAAAATGTGAGCATGTCTGTATCAGTCATCGGGTCGGCAACCCCTACTTTTGTGCGCTTTGTATTCATTCCTGTCATAACATAGCAATGCTCATTGCACAGCCAGCTTATTTTCTTTCCGCCTTTGGTTTTCCAGCTGTCTGTCTCATAGGTCTCCCACATGAACATGGTTGACCAGATTATTACAGGCTGTCCTCTTTCGAGATATTCATACATTTCCTCAGGTGATTTCAGGTCAATTGTTTCTGCATAGGACTCAGAACCGATACTTTCAAAATATTTGTTTGCAGCATCAGCAATACACTGACTGAAACAGCCGTAGGAATTTTCGCTGTTAGGATCGCCGGCAAATTCCACTGCCGGATCGCCGCCTATGATCTCACCGTTCTTTTCTGTAAACTTTACCTTTTTGATATACTTGTCCGCTATATCATTCTTGGTAACATCAAATCCGAAAAAGTTCAGACACGAAGTCAGAGCTGTAGCTTCACATCCTGTCGGCAGCTCAGGCTCTGAATACTGATAGATGTTTTTCATGGGAAGAACATCATTTGAAGTAAAAACAGTCTTGGCAAAAGCCATATTGCCGTCTGCGTCCTTTGCTGTTATCTTTATTTCATATCTTCCCATATCTGTATGGAATTTAAGCTCAGAATGATCCTCTGATGTAAAGCCCAGAAGATCAGTTTCCTTGTAGGATGCATCAACCAGCTTATAGCTGTACTGATACGGCTGTGTTCCGCCCTTGAATGACGGTATCGCTGTAATAGTATTCTCTCCGTAGCAGACATATCTCGTACTAAGCTTTGAACCGCTGTCTTCAAATTTTTCATTTGTCTTATTATATACCGTAATAAGAAATGAACGTATATCTGATGAATTATCATCCAACGGCACAAGTCTTGCCTGAAAAAAACACGGCTCAGATGGTGCCTGTATTGTAACGCTGCCGCTTATATCCCTTTGCTCAGTTATCCAGCTCTCATCACCGCTTTTAGTCATAAGACTGTATGTCTGATCCTCAGCTCCGCCTTTTGCGGTAAGCTTAATATACTGACCAACAGGACACTTCCCCTGCGCTGTGCTGTTTTTGTCTGATATCAGCGTAAGCGCCGGAAGTACATCTGTTTCTTCCCCTTTTCCATTAACGGAAACGGCGGACATGGTTTTGGTGGTCTGCTCATAGGCGCTGCATCCGCAAAGGCTGAATATCAGAGAAAGAATTAATAAAATTGCTGCTGCTTTTTTTTTTTTTTATATATTATCACTTATCCTTATTTAAGAAGTACAAATTATCCGGTCTGCAGCTTCTGCCTTTAAGCATACAACTCCAAACTAAATTAAAGTTTGATATCCACTATCAACAACTTAATAATGTTTATATTTTTGTCGCCCCCGCCTGCGGCGGGGGGCGGACAAAATATAAAATTTATAGTAAACGTAATTAATAAAGTCCCATTGTCATTTCGAGGAGCAAAGTGACGAGAAATCTTTCCAATATGTCCGCTTTGGTGTTAAAGATCCCTCGCTTACGCTCGGGATGACAGAATGGGTAAAAACATTTGTCGTTTACTATATTTTCCGCCCGCTTGTAGGATGGCGGAAAAATACATATGCATAATTCTACTATATAAGCATAGATTTTTAACAACTGTTTTTCGGAGGATCTGTGCTTATGAAAAAACTACCTATTGCAAAAAGACTTCATAACGGAGCATTATATTCAAAAA
>CACXDE010000153.1 GCA_902766305.1 uncultured Ruminococcus sp.
AGCAGAACTGATGGATTGGGTGGTGTTTTTGTGTCGGAAATTACAGTAAAAGCTGAAGAATTAAGAGAGGCAGACCTTACACTTAGAGATGTTATAACAAACCTTAACGCTCTGCATGACAGGATCAATCACATAACCTGGGATCTGAGAGATTCATGGGACGGTGCAGCGTGTGATGAATATATAAGCCGTCTTATCAGTAAAAATCAGGATCTGAGAGAAGTAATAAAATTATTGGAGGAATTCAGTAACTATGCCATGGACTCGGCTAAAGTATTTGAGAGTCTTGATGAGTTATTCAAAAAAATTCCATTTTTAGGTGGTGTATTCAAATAATGATTATTTCAATAGATACAGATGTGTTATCTGAGGTGGCTTCATTGGCAAGGAGCATCAATGAGGAGATAAATCAGATATCGGAGATAATGCAAAGGGTAACAATACATGAAGACTGGAACTGTAAGGAGAGAGATGCGATAAATGATGCTATAACAAACAACAGGAAAGCACAGGCAAATCTTCAGGAAATGTCTGAAAGCTTTTCGGGTACATTAACATCAATATCTGAACGGTTCCTTGAAGCAGAAAGAGATTTGCCGAGTAAATTCCAGCATCTTGATTCAATGATCGGCAGTGCTTTATCTGTCGTCGATAAGATAAGAAACAGTGATAACATTTCATCCGGTATCGTAAGAGAGATCAGAGCTGATATAAAATTAACAGACTCGATGGAGTGCTATGAACTGGAATCACTTACGGATAATATCAATATATGTGGTTTTGAACAATTCGTAAATCAGACATGAGGTGAGGACAAGTGCCGCAAAAAATATCGATCAATACGGATACTCTGAGAAGTCAGGCTGATCAGTTAGAGAACTGTGTTTTTGAACTGGAAGGAAATCTGGAAAAAGCAACCAGGCAGATATTTATAATAAATGAATCGACCAGTCTTACAATGAGAATGGCAATGATTGCACGGACTATGCAGCTTCAGTCAATGATCAATTCCTTAAAGGAAACAATGCAGACCGGTGTAACGCTTGCCAGACAATGCGCTGATGAGTTTGAAAACAGGGATATACAAAACAAACGTAATATCGATCAGGTGATCAGAGAGAATATTCCGGATCTGCCGGCAAGAGTTACGGAAACCCCCGCTTCAACTCAGGGAGTGATCGATGAGCGTTTGTTTGACCAGTATCTTCCCGAATATATGGAGGGAGAAAACAGCTTTGATTATGACCATGACGGCGACAGCGACGGGTGTGCCATCTGTTCAGCTGCTTATGCACTTACTGCCATGGGGATATATACTACTCCGCGAGACGCTTACAACCGCAGCGGCGGAGTAGGTGCTGCATGGTATAATATCGCAGGCGGCAAAGCATCTTATCAGACTACGGGAGATGTTTCACAGATAAATTTCGATTCATTGGCAAAAGAATCTTTTCAGGACGGAAATATGTCTGATCTTATTATTCATACAAATGAATTCGGAACGCACTATATAGTGCTTAAGGACATAGAGCTTGACAATGATGGCAATATTTCAAAATATATTGTCTATGACCCTAACGGATATTATTCTTATCGGGATTACAGAAATAATCCTTCGGAAGGATATAAATATGATGAATCACTTCATATCAAAACATATTCGTCCTTTCACGAATTGGTATCGCAGAACCAAGGAATAGATTATCTGGCTTATTATACGAGGAATTGATTTAGCAGGAGTTATTATGCTTACATACGCATTTGTTACAGATGTTGGCGGAAGAAAAGTCAACGAAGACAGTATAGGAACATTTGAAAAGGACAATTATCGGTGTTTTGTAGTTTGCGACGGACTGGGCGGTCACGGAATGGGAGATACAGCTTCTACACTTGTGCGCGATTTTTTTTGCAGGAGTTTTGAAAATATTACGAATGCAAAACATTTTCTAAGTGAGACCTTTGAGGGAGCCCAGAATGAACTATTGGAAACACAAAAGCTTATCAATGCCGGAAACAAAATGAAAACTACGGTAGTAACATTATTGACAGACGGTAAAAAAGCGTATATTGGACACATCGGGGATTCAAGACTGTATGTATTTTCTAAAAATAAAGTGTATGCAAAAACTACGGATCACAGTCTTCCCCAGATGCTTGTAAAGTCAGGAGAAATAAATGAAAACGAGATAAGAAATCATCCCGAAAGAAACATCCTTATGAGAGTAATGGGAACAAAGTGGGAAGAAGGTCATAAATATGAGCTGATGAAACCTATACCATTGAAAAGGTGTCAGGCTTTTTTATTGTGTTCTGACGGGTTCTGGGAGCTTATACGTGAGGATGAAATGTGTGTATGTCTTAGAGATGCCGTTTACGCATCTGACTGGCTTATCAGTATGAATAAGATCATAAGAAAAAACGGACTTCCAAATGGCGAAAATATGGACAATTACTCTGCAATAGCAGTGTTTAATATATAAGGTCGGTGAATATATGCAAGGCTATAATGATAACGAATTGAGAATAACAAAAGAAAATTCATTATATGAATTTATTGCATATACTACAGTCGGAGACAGAGAAGAACAGCAGGACAGCTTTGGGTTCCAGATGAAAAACAGCTCACTTCTTGCTATTGTATGCGATGGCATGGGCGGTCATAAAGGAGGAGCATCTGCGAGCAGACTTGCCGTTGATGAATTGCTTGAAAAGCTTGATCTGAATAATGCAGTATCTGACATACCTGAATATTTTCTTCAGACATTAAGAGAAACAGATATAAAAGTGTCATCCATAAAAGACGGCAGAGGCGACCCGCTCGGAGCAGGTACTACCGCAGTGGTGGTGATTATAAAAAACAACGATCTGTATTGGTGTTCGGCAGGCGACAGCAGGATATATATTATACGGGGAGACGAGATGATACAGGCTACCTGTGACCATATCTACAGGCTCATTCTTGACAGACAGCTTTTCAGCGGAGAAATATCAGAAGACGAATATACAAAAGAGGTCACTATGGGCGATGCACTGATAAGCTTTCTGGGAGCAGGCAATCTTCCGATGACGGATATAAATAATGAACCTTTCAGACTTTATAAAGATGATGTCGTTATACTGACAAGCGACGGACTTTATAAATATCTGTCAGAGCAGGAGATAAAGAGCATAATCTGTAATTTCAGCGATCTTGATGATACTGTAGAAGCTCTTGATTCAAAAGTAAGGCGTGCTTCAAAAAAGATAAGCTTACAGAGAGATAACATGACGGTTATAATTATTAAAATAAAAAAGTGAATATTGAGGTTGATACAAAAATAACACGAGGAGTGTCTGTTATGATAAAAACAAGATGTTTAAACGGTCATTATTTTGACTGTGAGGAATATGAATATTGTCCTGTATGTGGAGCACTTTCGGTAGAAAGGAATAAAGCTTCGGATGAAGCCAAAAAGAAAAAAGGATTCTTTAAACAGGAATCAAAGAAAAAAGATGTAGAAACAAAAGTTGTTCCTGACGGAAGAGTTGACAAAACTTTCGGTATCCTTGGATTCAGCAAAAAAGATTCTGATCGTATTGCTGCCAAGCAGGTCTCGGAAGGTATATTTTTTGATGACAATACCAGTACAGCTGATTTTGACATAGAGGATGAAATATATATTGAATCGGATCCGGTAGTAAATGATACTGAGCAATCTGAGCCGGAACAGGAACAGATACCTGTCAAAAACAAATCGGGAACAGATATTGGACTTGGACAGCAGCTTGCAAATGCACAGGCCAAAACAGTAGGATTTTTTAGTATGCCTAATTCTTCATCTGTACAGTCAAACTCCGTAAATCCGGGCAATACTCCTTCACGGGAGCACAGCGGACCTGTTGAACCTGTAGTGGGCTGGCTGGTAGCAATAAAAGGTGACCATCTTGGCGAATGCTTCAATATATATTCGGGAAAAAGCTCAATGGGACGCAGTCAGAATAACAGGATCGTTTTTGCCAAAGACGGACAGATCTCAAGAGAAAAACACGCATTTGTAATGTATGAACCCAAAAAGCGTGAATTCTTCATACAGTCAGGTGACAGCAGCGGTCTCACATATCTTAATGATGAAAATATAATGGGCTCCAAAAAGCTAAACGCATTTGATATTATTGAGCTTGGCGGAAGTCAGTTTATATTTGTTCCTTTGTGCTGCGACAGATTTTCTTGGGAGAGTTATATCGGGAAGTGATTAAATGAAATCCTGTATCAGGAGTCTTTGTAAGCCTGATAGTGAAGATATTATTATCTTGTTAAAAAGTATTCTGATAATAACGTTCTGAATACCTCTCCGGAAAAATTGACGCCCAAAAAAAGCAATTATCGGCTGGAATATGTAAATGGAGGCTTCGAACAATTATGAAAAGATGTTTTACTTGTCTTAAAGAAATTCCGGATAAATTGAATATGTGTCCGTTTTGCGGCAGTATATATACGGCGATTCCTACACAGCCCATTGATCTTAAGCCGGGCACTGTATTAGCTGGCCGCTATTATATCGGAAGGTCCACAGCAAGCGGCGGATTTGGCATAGTATATAAAGCATATGATATTAAGCTTGAAACTATAGTTGCCGTAAAGGAGTTTTATCCCGGGAATATAGTTACACGTGCCGAAGGGACGACAGATGTTATCGTTTCAAAAAAAGCTTACCAAGAATATAAGTATCGAAAAAGTCGTTTTTTGGCCGAAGCAAGAAACATGGCGAAGTTTGGCAACCATAAAAGTATACCGAATGTTTTTGAATTTTTTGAAGCCAACAATACAGCTTATATAGTGATGGAATATCTTGAAGGCAAGACGCTGACAAACTATCTTGGAGAAAACGGAAAATGTCCGATCGATTTCTCAGTGTATATAGTCAATGAAGTAGGAAATGCTCTGGTAGCTATGCATAACGAGGGCATAATTCACAAAGATGTAGCACCGGATAATATTTATATATGTAATTCCGGAAACGAGATCAAGCTGCTTGATCTCGGCGCAGCAAAGCTGAAGGATTATAAAGAAGACGTTCTTGATATTGTCTTGAAGCCCGGTTTTTCACCGCCGGAGCAGTATGACAAGACCAATACAAACATCGGCTGGTGGTCTGACGTGTATGCATTGGGTGCAACAATGTATATGATGCTCACAGGTATCAAGCCCGAAGAATCCACAAACCGCAAAGTAGGGGACAATGTAAAATATCCGCATGAAATAGATCCATCTATATCCGAAAATCTCAGCAATACCGTTATGAAGGCAATGGCAGTTGACACACACATGAGATTTAAGAATGTCGCAGAATTCTTGAAAGCCGTTAACGGTGAAGTAAAGATAATCCCGGTTGAAAAGGAAAAAAGAAAAAGAAAATTCCGCAGGTTTACAGGTATAGCTGCAGCTGTTGCGGTTCTGGTATTGGTAGGAAGTGTTTTTGCCCTCAATTATAAAGGACGCAGGGACGTTGAAACGTTATCGCCTGCTGATATTGAAGTATGGATATCTGTAAAAGCCGGATCAACGGAAACTGCGGCGGTAGAAAGCATATCAAATCAGTTTCATGAAACATATGACGGTATCAATATAACAATAAAAGCTATTCCCGAATCAGACTATAAGAAAAAAATTGAAGAGGCAGCAGCAAACGATTCTTTGCCGGCATTGTTTGAAAGTACGGATATATCCGGGACTGTACTCGAAAAGGCAAAAGATGTTTCCGGTGTTCTTCAATCTCCGGAAGCAAAAGACTGTCTGTTTTTAGATAAATATAGCAGTTATTATCATGAAAGCAAAAAAATACCTTTGGGTATAGAAGTACCTCTTGCTTATGTTATTACAAATGGTCCTGTGAAAGTGGACTATCATGAGCCGTATTTTAAAAGCCTGTCTGATTTTAAAACAAAGGATATTGCGGTAAACGATACATATAAGGAACTTGTGGCGTCTGCATTCGATATCAGTGGATACAGGCAGGTCAACAAATCGCAGTTTCTTAATAATGATAATAACACCTGTGCTGTAATGCTGTCATCAACAATGGATCTCAATAATGTCAAACAGACAATAACAAGATATGAAAAATCTTGTGTCTATAGTGATGCTGACCAAATAAACTGTAAATTCACATACGAATGGAGCATAGGGCAGGGAACCGGTGACGAAATAAATGCGGCAGAGAGACTTCTTTCTTGGATGCTTGGAAATGCTTTTCAGAATGAGCTTATGATAAGCATATCAAATGAAGGTCAGATACCGTTAAATAAAACCTGTTTCAATGAAAAAATAAGTCAGAAGGATCTTGCGCCAATCTCTAAAATATATAGTAAGTTTGTGTTTGAAAACAAAAATAAGGATGGATGAAAAAAATGATCCAGACAAAGTGTAGAAACGGGCATTATTTTGATCGTGAAGAATTTATTTACTGTCCTATCTGTGGCTCAGAAGCAATAGATGCTAAAAAAAGTAAAAATGTAAATCATAAAAAAGGTCATTTTCGGATTAAAAACAAATGCCTAAATGGACACACGTTGGATTCATATGAATATAATATTTGTCCTGTATGTGGTACATCGACATTTCTAAAGCCACTCGATTATGGGTATAGAATAATAAAATTGAAATGCAAAAATGAGCATTATTATGATGGAAATCAATATAAACAGTGCCCCATTTGCCATCTTATCGGTGAACAAGTACCCGAATATGAGGATGTTTCAATACGCTTTACTGATATAAATAAACTAATTATTGAAAGATTAGGACATCATTATGAGCTTGATGCAAAAACATATCAGCTATCATATTGTAATGTTATTGATCCTGCATTTGGTGGAAGAAAATATCCGAATGACTATTTCATAAGAAAAACTGCTGTGATAGATAATAAGACTATGGAAGAAATAACTGCGCTGTTCGATTTTGTATTAAAAAAACAGCGACTTATTACAAGGTTACCTGAGACAATTAGTTTAGGAAGCAGGGCATTGTTTATTAGAATCGTTACTATCGGACAATCGTACATGTTTATTGAGAAAAATGAAGATATGATACCTGAAGAGTTTAAGTCGATTATTAAAATATTTGATAAGTTTGCGGTATTTCCTGACATAGGAAGCGATCTATTGTCCTTTTAGATAAACAGATAGATAAATCTGTGTCCAGTAGAATAATTCTCGAAAACTGTTTTGAGAATTGATGATGAAAGAAGGTTATATTAAATGGGCGAAAAAAGATGTCTGGGATGTATGGAGCGATTTCCGGATAAATTAAATATGTGTCCCTTTTGTGGGTATGTAGTAAATACCCCTGTAGAAAATGCTGTGCATATGGAGCCAGGCACATTACTTGCTGACCGTTATGTGGTAGGC
>CACXDE010000154.1 GCA_902766305.1 uncultured Ruminococcus sp.
GGAAGCGCCTGCAGAAGAAGCTGTAGAGGATCAGGATGCGCCTGGTGCAACAGATGTTCCTGAAGAAGAAATAGCGCAGTACTATACTGTCACCCTCGATGCCAATGGTGGATACTTCGAAAACGAGTGGGATGATTCCATTGGGGATTATATTGAACAGGCAGAAGTGGTATCCAAGCAGGTTCCTGTTGGCGAGACTGTTGCGGCATTTCCTGTGTTCGTGGATCCGGAAGGGCAGACCATGATCTTCGCAGGATGGAGCCTGGAGCCGGACGGTGAGGTTGTATCGCTGGCAGAGGAAGAATATGTCCCTGTGGAAAGTTGCGTCCTGTATGCTGTGTGGGAGGCTCCGGAGGCTGAGGATGTTGGATTGGCGGATGCCGAGACGGGAGCTGACAAAGACGCTGGTGTGGCGGATACTCAGCAGGAAGCTACTGGCGTAGAGGATACCGAGCAGGAAGCAGAGACTGGTTACGAGGACGCTGAGGCGGTAGAGGAGACAGAAGACACTGAGGCAAAAGAATCTGCTCAGGAATACGAAGACACTGAAGTTGTAGAGGATGGTGATACAGAAGCCGCAGAGAGCACCGATACATCCCAGGAGACGGCAGAGGATACCGATACTGCACCTGAGACAGACAATGAGCAGGATACAGCGCTGGCCCGGGAAGTCATTTATTCAGACGCGGAGGAAGAGGAGACCAGCGAGGAGTCATCGGGTGCATCTGTTGCAGTGGAAGAAGCAAATCTTGAGCCTTCGGAAGAGGAGGAGACTGTCAGAGAAGATGCCGCGAATTATGTGGCAGAAAGCGGGATGTGTGGGGATAACCTTACTTGGATGCTGGATTACGCAGGCACCTTGACCATTATCGGGACGGGGGCGATGACGGATTATTATTATACTACTGCCCCATGGAACTTAAATTCTGTAAAAAAAGTAATCATTGAAAATGGAGTGACGAGTATAGGGGACTGGGCATTTTGTGATTGCAGCAGCCTGACAAGTGTAACGATTCCTAACAGCGTGACAATCATTGGAGGCCATGCTTTTCAAGATTGTACTAATTTAGAAAGTGTTTCTATCCCTTATGGAGTGACGAGCATAGAAGGTACTACATTTAGCGGTTGCACGAATCTTTCAAGTGTGACTATACCAAACAGTGTGCAGTCTATCAACGAGTATGCGTTTAATGCTTGCTTAAGTCTAACAAATATTACAATACCAACCAGCGTAACAAGAATCGCATATGATGCATTTTCTAGGTGCATAAGTCTGACAAGCATTACAATACCAACCAGTGTGACGAGTATTCGCGAAAGAGTATTTTATGGTTGTACTAGTCTGAAAAGTGTAACCATACCAAGTAGCGTAACGAGCATCGCGAGATGGGCGTTTATGAATTGTAGTAGCCTTACAAGCATGACCATCCCAAGCAGTGTAACAAAAATTGAACTAGAAGCTTTTTCTTCTTGCAAAAACCTCAAAGTAATAAATTTTCGAGGAAATGCACCAACTATAGCTGATGATGCATTCTACGATGTGCTGGCTATTGCATATTACCCTGCCAATGACCCCACATGGACGGACTCTAAGAAAGTCAACTATGGAGGAGTGATTACCTGGAAAGAGGATTCCTCAGCTTATGATGATTTTATGTCTACAGGAAGCGGAAGACTTACGTCTTCGGATATGTATGGTTTTAAAAACCCAGTAAAGACAATTAATAAAAATTTGTATGAAAAATTCTTTTCAAGTAGTCAATCAAAAGAATTATATAAAAATAACGAAAAAAAAGCGCATGGACTTTGTAATGGTATGATTGTAACCGCTATGGCGACGTTGCTGCAAGACAGCCCAACTGTCGGTTCTTATGGTGTGAATTCATTAAATGATATTACGAGTAGTGCACAAAAAAGTAATACAACGGGTAAAACAGTATTAGATTATGTAAAATATGGACATTTGTCAAATTATTATCCTGCTGTCCAAATTGCTAGAATTAAAAATCTATATGACCTCCAGGGTTTGTATCATGCGGTAATAGATTATGCCAATGGAGCTACTGACAGACCAGTACTTATCACAATAAATGAGGGTGGAGATAAACATGCTTTATGGGGGCTTGGTGTGACGGAAGCTACAAAATCACGAGTAACTATTAATGTATATGATCCTAATCATCCATTTGATAGCGATCACCCAGAAGAAAATAGAGAACTGTTTTTATATAAGGAATCTGGACGTTTTACTGGATGGGAGTATGAATTTAGTGATGGAAATATATGGGGTGGAGATGTTAATTCAAGTAATGATCTTCTTACTTATGATACGGTAACTATGGAGTATTTCGTCCTGAATTATGCAACGAATGTACTCTATGAAACAGGAGATTATAATGTTCTTATCACTTTTGATATGAGCGATAGCCAGTACAGTACTGTACAGGAATGGGCACACGAACAACAATATGAGAAAAATTTATTGCTCATTGATAATGCTGAAAGCGAAGGATCTCAGAATTCAGATCTAGTACAGAATTATTGGTACATGGGCTCTCAAGGAGATCTCAAGTTTGATAATGTTCCGGCAGGAGTTAGAATATCATATGCTGCATTAAACGACTCATTTTCTGTGAGCTCTGAGGATAGTTATGATGTAGCCTTTTCTGGAATAAATGACTGCAAAGGTTTAATAATTACAAATGAAAACAAAAGTGATTTTACGGTGCTCTACTATAAACCAGATAACAATAGCGACCATGTGGATCAATTATCGATTACAGGCTCAGGAGAAACAATAGAAATAAATAATAATGATGGGAATTTACAAGTTACAGGTGTGGATAATATGTATGTCTCTCTGGAGTCTGGAGAGGAAGATGAAGAGGGGATCATCCTCGACCCTAAAGTGTCCACACATGAAGTCGTGAACCTTTCGACTGATGATAATATAAATATTGGGATATCAGATAGTGGGGATTTATCAGTTGAGACTATCAAGATTCTTTCGAATGGGACATGCGGGGATAATATTAAATGGAAGCTTGATAGTAATGGGGTGCTTAAACTTTCCGGAAAAGGTGTGATTCCGGATTATTTCTTGGACATGGTGCCACATGCCCCGTGGCTATACGAAAAAGTCAACAAAGTAGTAGTAGGTAATGGGATTACAAGAATCGGAAATTATGCCTTTTACTATATGGACACATTGCAGGAAGCAATTCTTCCTACTGGCTTGAAAGAAATTGGAACGGGAGCTTTTCAAGATTGTCAGAATCTTAAAACAGTCAGTATTCCTTCAAGCGTTGACTGTATAGATGGATTTGCTTTTGACGGGACAGCATGGATGGCTGACAGAAGAAAACAGAATCCATATGTTATGATTAATGGAATCCTTATTGATGGAAACACCGTACAAGGAGACGTAATAGAAATCCCTGCAAATGTTAAAAAAATAGCTCCATTTTCGTTTTCTATCAAAGCAAATTATATCTCTGTTGTAATTCCTGAAGGTGTTGAGTTCATTGGAGAAGGCTCATTTTCCCGCATGATGGGAAGAACAGAATTAAATACTGTTTCGTTGCCTAAATCAATTGGAATAATAGAGGATAACGCATTTAAGGGGAGAGATATTGATACGATTTTATATGGGGGAACCCCTTCAGATTGGGAAAAGCTGAATATTTCAAAAGATGATAATCAAGAGATATACTATGCTCGTACAATCAGCTATACTTTTGTGTCAATAAGTAAAGCAGTTATTTCAGGAATCACAGACAAAACATATTCTGGGAAACAGATCTCTCAAGCACCAACTTTGAAGATTGGTTCATCTATATTAAAAATAAATAGAGACTACAGTATCTTTTATTCCAACAACATAAATGCTGGCAAAGCGAAACTTGTTATTACTGGAATTGGTGATTACTCTGGTAAGATAACTAAGTATTTTAAGATCAACAAGGCTGCTCAAACCATAACAGCCAAAGTTGCAGCTTCCTCTGTCGCAGTGGGGAAGACAACAACGGTCAGCCTCACAGGTAACAAGGGAAGCAAGTCCTTCAAGTCCTCGAATACTGTAATCGCCACAGTATCATCTGCCGGCAAAGTGACAGCGAAGAAGGTCGGAACGGTTAAGATCACAGCGACATCCGCCGGGACTGCGAACTACAATGCAGCTTCAAAGACCGTAACGATCAAGATCGTTCCGGCAGCAACCGCATCCCTGACAGCAGCCAACCAGGCTAAGGGTATCAAGCTTACTTGGAAGAAGGTGACGGGTGCGACAGGATATCTCGTCTATCGTGGTAGCACGAAGATCGCCACGATAAAATCCGGATCCACGGTCACATACACAGATACCAAGGCCAACACCAACGGTGGGAAGTATACCTACAAGATCATAGCGACTGCATCTACCGGCAATGGCCCAGCCAAGTCCGTGACCACCTACTGCGTGGCAAGACCCGCGATCAGCTCGGTGACCAATAGCGCCTCGAAGAGGATGACCGTCAAGTGGGGGAAGAACGCGAAAGCGTCTGGCTACCAGATCCACTACTGCATGGACAAGACCTTCAAGACC
>CACXDE010000155.1 GCA_902766305.1 uncultured Ruminococcus sp.
AAACAAGGGCTGGTATATGATAACCGCTGAGGTTAAGGCTGAACGTGACAAAATGTTCGGCAATCAGGTCGGACCTATGTTCTATGTGAAGGAAGTAAAGCCAGCAGAAAAGCCTGTTGAAGAAACTGTTTATTTCTATTGAGCAAAATCAGATAATAAAATCGGCAGCATCATCCGGAAGCTTATCGTATCTCAGAAATATTAATGTAAGATGTGTTTGAAAAATGTTCAGAACAATACATCCTGTTCATTTTATATAACATATAATATAGTAAAGAAGCCAATGTGATATCAGGAGATTTCAAAATACTCCATTATTGCATTGGCTTCTGTTTTTTTGAAGGGATGTGATGTTTTATGTGTAAATAAGAGTGATATCTGAAAAACAGGTGTAAATATGTTTAATAAACTTGTTTTTCGGTATAAAAAACAAAATATTGACAGAATCATTACGATGCATGAGGTTACTGATTACTCTGTATTGTAATCGTAAAAAATGTAAAGGCGGTAATAAAAATGCGAGTAAAAGAACGTAAGCTGCAGCTGCCCCGTGCGGCTGCATATATAAGAGTATCAACAATTCTGGAGAATCAGGAGGACTCGTTTGAAAACCAAAAGAAACATTTCGAGAAGCTGCTTGCAAAAAGCAATATATATGAAAATGCCGGAATTTATTCTGATTACGGAATATCAGGCACAGCGGAGGTGCCATTTATGGCTGATATTATAAAAACAGAGAATCCGAAAGTCAAAGTGATCAAAGCTACAAAACGCTCAATCAGAAATCCTGATATCGTTGCAGAGGGCAAGAAGCTGCGTGTTGCGGCTTACTGTCGAGTTTCAACCGGCGACGAGGAGCAGCAGACCTCTTACACTAAGCAGAAAGAACACTACACTAATTATATCAATAAAAATTCCGATTGGGAACTTGTCGATATCTATGCAGACGAGGGATTGTCCGGTACTACGACAAAGCACCGCAAGGAGTTTTTGCGTATGATGCAGGATGCTGAGGATGGGAAAATAGATCTGATCCTGACCAAGTCAATTTCCCGATTTGCCCGTAATACAGTTGATACTCTTTCGTGGATACAGCGTCTTAGAAACCTGCCCAATCCTGTACAGGTCAGGTTTGAAAAAGAGGGCTTTGAATCATTTGATTTTGGTTCTGAAATGATACTTACAATTATGTCTGCATTCGCACAGGCGGAAAGCAGAAGCATAAGTGACAATGTCAAGTGATCCATTATGCAGAACTTCAAAAACGGAAAGCCGACTATCAACCTTAATCGAATGATAGGGTATGATATGGGAGAAAACGGTGAGTGGCTTATCAACGTGGAGCAGGCTAAAATTGTCAGGGAAATTTATAATATGTACATTTGTGGAGTGTCTGCTTATAGGATTGCAGCAATTTTAAATAATAATGGTACATATACAGTAAACCACAAAAAATGGACAGCACAATCAGTTTTGGATGTTTTGAGAAATGAAAAGTATGTTGGTGATTTGACTATGCAGAAAACTATTACTGTTGATATGCTTGCACACAAGGTTGTGAAAAATAAAGGGATAGCCAAGCAATTCCATATCAGAGATCACCATGCGCCTATTGTTGACAGGGATGTTTGGGAAAGAGTACAGGCACTTGTTGAGCGTAATACCTTTGAAAAAACACGAACAAAGACAAAAGACCGGTATGCAGTTCTCTCAAATTTGTATTGCAGTGTTTGCGGAAAACCTTATCTAAGACAAAGGTATTCTTCCAAGGTAGCAAGTCTGTGTACAAAAGAAATTCTTTGTAAATTTGGATATCCTATATTTAAATGTGCAGCCAACAGCAAAACAGATAAAATGGTTGCAAAATTAAGAGTAGGGGAAAAGCGTTGTCAGTCAGAATATCTGCATGAATGTGGGATTTTTCAAAGTTTTATGGAAATGCTCTATCAAATCAGGGAAAATATAATTGAAAAAGACGATGATGCAGAAATCGTAAAATCTTATTATGCTTTATGTATGGAGCGTGCAAAGAATTCAAAATCTATTTTGTATCGTGAATACACAGATATTTCAGAGCAGATAAATACCGTAAAGGCAAGTATTGATGAATTAACGGATAATCAAAAGGAGCTTGTTGAAGCTATAGGTGAGGTCAGGATGTTCAGTTCTATCATAAGCGATTATGAAAGTGAACTAAAAGAGCTGGAAAAACGTAGGGAGGATTTATTTACCAATATCATTCTTGCTGATCCTTATGAAAAGCAGTTCGAGTATTTTGTTGATAGTGTGATTGCTTTACCGGAGATACCGTCTGATAATAAATATCTTATTCCCTTTACTGCAAACAAAAAAATTACGATACCTATTAATGACCTTGGAATGGAGAAGGGAAAGAAATTCGAGTATCCGATTTACTTTGACCTTGAAGAGCAGAGTCAGTTTGCGAAGGGTAAAAACTTCTGCGACAGTGTGATAAAGTCTTTCTGTGGCGAACTCGAAAAGCACGGCTACCTTGCAGGTCTTTACTGTTCTACATACTACCTGAACAATTATGTTTCAAACAGCGTAGCAGGAAAGTATGCGCTGTGGGTAGCACAGTATAACTACCGCTGCACCTACACAGCAAACAAGTACGGCATCTGGCAGTATTCCGACGAGGGCAGA
>CACXDE010000156.1 GCA_902766305.1 uncultured Ruminococcus sp.
ACAAAGAGATATAAAGCTTACATCCACACTGAAAAAATCTATTTCATCGGGTACCTGTTCCTTTGTGATATATCTCACGTTCGTCCGTTCAAGATTGACTACTCTTTCATCATTTCTCAGCTTCCATACAAGCTGACCATAACCAACATCCACAGCATATACCTTTTTTGCGCCGTTTTGCAGCATACAGTCTGTAAATCCGCCGTGCGATGCGCCTATATCCATTGTTATACTGTCATGCAGATCAATCGGAAAAACCTTAAGAGCCTTTTCAAGCTTAAGACCGCCCCTGCTTGCATACTGCAATTTATTGCCCCGGAGTTCTATACTGACAGAAGGCGAATAAACCGTTCCGGGCTTATCGGATTTCTGATTGTCAACGTATATGACCCCCGACATTATCAGAGCCTTTGCCTTCTCACGGCTTTCTGCAAGACCTTTTTCAAAGACCAGTACATCAAGTCTTTTCTTATCAGACAAACCGCTTCACCCCTTATCCGAATTATTGTTTTCTTTCTGAACAGCACCCATCACACATGAATATATTCCATCTGCGTCAAGCAAAAGATGATGCAGAGCTGAATCACACTTTGCCTGATGAACATAATCATCAATAGCGGTGAGGCTGAATTTTCCTTCAAAACCGTTCTGGTAAAGCATGAATCCGAAGTTTTCTCCTGTTCCGCCGTATTTTATTCCTTCTTCAAAAAAAAGACAGTTCTTATATCCCATACATTTTTTTACAGCATTTATATCAATCGGTTTGATACGATTAAGCTTAAGTATACAAGCCTCCACTCCGTCCTGCTCCAGCCTTTCAGCCGCCTGACAGGCTTCAGAAAATATCCTTCCGTATGTAACTATCAGAGTCTCAGAAAATTTCTTTCCGTAAAATGTATAGCTTTCATCATCATATACATAGTCCTCTGGAAGATATTTTTCTCCTCCTCTCGGATATCTTACCGCTGCAACGCCGTCTGTCTTATACAGAGCATTATCCATCATTGCCTCAAGCTCTTTGAATGAGGAGGGCGCATAGACAGTAATGCCGGGAATAGTATTCATAAATGCAACATCAAATATTCCCTGATGTGTTTCTCCGTCCTCTCCTACTATGCCTGCCCTGTCAACGGCGACTACAATATGCAGACCCTGCAAGGCCGCGTCATGAAGAAGCTGGTCATACGTTCTCTGTAAAAAAGTAGAATAAACCGCAAAAACCGGTATCGCATCGCCTGCCGCAAGTCCGCAGGCAAATGTCACAGCGTGTTCCTCCGCAATACCAACATCAAAAAACCTGCTTTTATACTTTTTTGAAAATTCATCAAGTCCTGTTCCGGTAGCCATTGCCGCTGTCACAGCGCATATTCTCTTGTCCCTCTTTGCACAGTCACACAAAAACTCACCAAATACTGCCGAATAACCCTTTGAAGAGCATTTTGGTTCTCCTGTTTCAATATCAAAAGCAGAAATACCGTGGAAAATGCTTGGTTTCTTTTCAGCATACTCATATCCCTTGCCTTTTTTTGTACAGACATGAAGCATTACAGGTCCTTTTGAGCGTTTGGCAGCCTTAAGAGCCGTTTGCAGCTGATCTATATCATGCCCGTCAAGAGGTCCGTAATAATTGAAACCCAAAAGCTCAAACATATTTTTCTGATGTCCGAAAAAGTTGGTTCTGATCCAGCTTTTCACACTGCTCATCATTTTAGCAAGTCCTGTTCCAATGCCGGGTATTCTGTTAAGACGGCTGTGAACACGGCTTTTTGCGTCAAGATAGGAAGGCTGTATCCTCAGCTTTGTCAGATGCCTTGCCATTGAACCGACATTCTTTGAAATTGACATTTTATTGTCGTTAAGTATAACAATCAGATTCTGTCTGGACTTGCCTGCGCTGTTCAGTGCTTCAAGCGCCATACCGCCAGTCAGAGCACCGTCGCCAATCACTGCGATAGTATAATGCTTATCATTCAGTATATCGGAAGCACAGGCTATTCCGAAAGCCGCAGAAATTGAAGTGCTGCTGTGACCGGTATTGAAACAGTCATACGGGCTTTCTTCTCTTTTCGGAAAGCCTGACAGACCGTTTTCAGTTCTTATGGTCGGCAGCATATCTCTTCTGCCTGTAAGTATTTTATGCGTATAACTCTGATGTCCGACATCCCAGACTATCTTATCCTCCGGAAAATTGAACACACTGTGCAGTGCAAGCGTCAGTTCAACCACACCAAGATTCGAGGCAAGATGCCCTCCGTTTCGGGAAACTGCTTCCATTATTTCTTCTCTTATTTCCTCAGACAGCTGCTCAAGCTGGGAAACAGTCAATTTTTTCACATCGGACGAAGAGTGTATATTATCCAGTAAACTCTCTTCTGTCATTTTATCTTCTCCGTTTAAACGGGACAGCTACAGCTTTCCCAAAAGAAATACAAATATATTATAACATCAAATGAGTCAATATTCAATCAATTTTCACGATTTAACAGATAATATGCAAATTTTTCAAGAATTTCTGTTCCATTTTCAAATATTTTAAGTGCATCAACCGCTTTTTCGGTGAGTTTGCGGCTTATTCTCCTGCACTCTTCAATACCTAAAAGAGCCGCATATGTAGACTTATCGTTTTCGCTGTCGCTGCCGACGGGCTTGCCCAGTTCCTCTGTGCTTGAAGTCACATCCAGTATATCATCAATTATCTGAAAGGCGACACCGATATTTTCAGCATATGTCACAGCCGCCTGCATCTGCTGCTCTGTTGCTCCGGCGCTTATACAGCCAAGCTTAGCAGAAGCTATTATCAGCGCACCTGTTTTCTTTGCGTCCATTATCCTGAGATGATCGGCCGTTACCTTTTTGCCTTCGCTTTCAAGATCAATTATCTGTCCCCCAAGCATGCCTTCCGCACCTGCCGCTTCTGCAAGCACCTTTACAGCGGCAAGACATTTTTCTGCACCGTTCAGTCTTACAGCCTTCTCAGATGAAGCAGTTTCAAAAGCAAGGGTAAGCAGACCGCTCCCGGCAAGCAAAGCACATGCCTCACCATACACCTTATGATTTGTCGGCTTTCCTCTTCTCAGATCATCATTGTCCATACACGGCAGATCGTCATGTATAAGAGAATATGTGTGTATCATCTCAATAGCACAGGCAAAGGGCATAGCCGCTTCTTCACTTCCGCCGCAAAGCTTTGCAAATTCTGTAACAAGCATAGGGCGCACTCTTTTACCGCCGGCTGTAAGACTATACTCCATTGATGAAACTAAATTTCCTATAAGGTCATCCTTCTCTGGAAGATATGACAACAATTCCTTTTCAATATTGTTCTTATTATCTGACATTTTTATTCCTCCGTTTCTTCAAGCTCAGACAATTGTGTGATTTTCTGTTCTGCTTTCTTCAATATATCATAACATCCCGAAGTAAGCTTCGTACCCTCGTCAAAAAGCTTCATTGCTTCATCAAGGCTTATATCCCCATCTTCAAGCTTACTTACGATCTCTTCAAGCCGTTTCATAGCTTTTTCAAAATCAGTCCGCTTCATTCTGCACCGACCTTTCATTTACAGTACATTTTGCTTTACCGTCTGAAAACAATACCTCTATCCTATCTCCCATATGAATATCCTTTACCGCTGATACTGCACTATTATCCTTCATTACAACAGTATAACCTCTTGAAAGAACCTTAAGAGGACTCATTGCGTCAAGCTTTGAGGACACTCCCGCAAGGGAATTATTCTTCTCCATAATATATTGTCTGAATGAAGATTTAAGCGACAAGGAAAGCATATCAAGACGCATCTGCTTATTTCTTATAAACTCCGTTTTATCCGAAAGAACTTTTGATGAAGCGGCTGCGTCAATCCTTTTCCTTGAATCAGTGATAATGGTCCGGAGATCATTTACTATCCTTTCCCTGTAAAGCTTTATTGTGTATTTCAGTTCTTCCTCTTCCGGAGAAACAAGCTCCGCCGCTGCGGACGGCGTTGAAGCCCTTACGTCTGAAACAAAGTCGCATATTGTGAAATCAGCTTCATGACCAACTCCGGACACGATCGGTATACTGCATTCATATATTGCTCTTGCAAGACCCTCATCATTAAAAGCCCACAGTTCTTCTGCCGAGCCGCCGCCCCTGCTGATTATTATCACATCGGCGCATTTCAGCCTGTCAAACCTTCTGACAGCCTCTGCAAGCTCTGCTGCCGCATTTTCACCCTGCACAAGAACCGGACACATTATTATCTCACCAATAGGATATCTCCTTGCAAGTATACGGCATATATCGTGTACCGCATCACCGATCGGAGATGTTATCACCCCTATTCTCAACGGACA
>CACXDE010000157.1 GCA_902766305.1 uncultured Ruminococcus sp.
GCTTGACGGTATAAATATTGATATCCGCAAGGGTGAGGTCATTTCTGTTATAGGTCCGTCAGGATGCGGAAAGTCTACATTCATACGATCCCTAAATCTTCTTGAAGAACCCACCGGCGGCAGTATTTTTTTTGAAGGTACTGATATTACCGAAAGAGGCGTTGATATACGTCAGGTAAGGGAAAAGATAGGCATGGTTTTCCAGCAGTTCAATCTGTTTGATAATATGACTGTCAAGAAAAATATAATGCTCGCTCCTGTGAAGCTTAAGCTTATGACTAAAGAAGAATCAGACAAAAAAGCTATGGAGCTTCTTGAAATGGTGGGACTTGCTGATAAAGCAAATCAGTATCCGTCACAGCTGTCAGGCGGTCAGAAGCAGAGAGTAGCTATAGCACGTTCTCTTGCTATGAATCCGGATGTAATGCTTTTCGATGAGCCGACCTCTGCGCTTGACCCTGAGATGGTGGGCGAGGTACTGAACATTATGAAGCGTCTTGCAAATGAGGGAATGACGATGGTAGTTGTTACTCATGAGATGGGTTTTGCAAGAGAGGTATCTACAAGAGCTATTTTTATTGACGGCGGTAAGATACAGGAGGACGATACTCCTCAGGTCGTGTTCAATAATCCGAAAAACGAAAGACTAAGAGATTTTCTCAAAAGCGTACTGTAACCATTATTCCGGCGTCAAGGCGGTGTTGCTATGATAAAGAAAATACGCTGGCTTATCAGTCTGATAAAGCCGTATGTAGATAAAGTTAACGATGACAATCTTTTTGCCATTGCCGGACACAGCGCATTTTTCTTTATACTTGCCGTTGTTCCGCTTACGATGTTTGGTCTGTCTGTTCTGCAAAGCTTTCGCATACCTGTAGAGACGCTGGAGGAATTTCTTGGACTTATCCTGAATAAAATGGCGTCATCTTACGTTTCGGAATTTTTAGGAAATTTTCATTACGATACTTCCAGTATTTCAGTGATAACCCTTGTTGTTACATTATGGTCTGCCGCACAGGGCATACATGCGATAATAAACGGCTTTAACCGTATACACGGTACTCACGAAAACCGCAACTGGCTTTTTCAGAGACTCAGGGCAATAGTTGTGACGCTTATACTTATCGTTATTCTCTTTGCTTCAATGATGGTATTTGTGTGGGGGTCGTCTCTCAACGCATGGCTAACGCCGCAGATAAAGGAATTGCCGGAGATGATTGAAACACTTTATAATCTGAGATATTTCCTCGTATATATTTATCTTATACTGATATTTGCACTGATGTATCAGAAGGTTCCGAATCTTGCTAAGGAAGTCCGCAGGGATTTCGGTTTCCGTTCAAGTCTTCCGGGTGCTGTGCTGAGTGCTACAGCATGGTTTGCGATGTCTGTGGGAATATCTGTTTATGTGGATAATTTCAACGGATTTTCAATTTACGGCGGTCTTACAAGGCTGGCTATTATCATGGTTTGGCTGTATATGTGCATACTGTTTCTTATGCTTGGCGCAGAGCTTAACTTTGTTTATCACCGTGTCATAAGAAAATACCTTGTCAGACCAAAAAATATAACTCTTCTTGAAAAGGTTCAGATGGCATTGCAGGATGAAAAGGCTTCGCGCAAATCAAATTCTGACAAAAATAAATGATATACAAACAAATAAAAAGGGTTGCCGCAATAAATTTCATGCGGCAGCCCTTTTTTATAACAGTCCACCTGACTGTATTGATATTAACCCCTTGCATAGGGATTTTGATGCTTGTTTCGCTGCCCTGGACCTGCAAGTCTTTGAAAAGGCTTGAGCGAAGCTTTTAATTTTGTTTTTTTCATTTTATAAATTTGCTCATTTATAGTTTATAAAATAAATTTGTTTTTTTAGGAAAGGGGTCTGGGGGATAACCCTTTGTTTTTAAACAAAGGGTGTCCAAAAGAAAGCAGCTTTTATATCAGCATATTTTCAATATTTTTTGTGGCTCTGTAATGGCAAAGCAGATAGCTTATAGTGTTCATTACAAGTATAAGTACAAACAGCATTATAAGTATCATGATTGCTCCAATGTCCGTGAATTTAAACAGAAGATACGAACCGGCACATATTACAGCTTCAATCACAATAGCCATTGCCATATTAAAGAAAATGTTGTAATTTCCTCTCAGGGCATTAAGCTCGTCATCCCATATAAGCTTGGGATTGACGCTGTCCATATATATGCCAAAATATGTGGCAAATGTTACCGATAGCAAACTAAGCAGACAACTGAATACTGTAAACTTAATGCCGGTATTAAGCCATATGCAGGCAGCAATGACATATATAAGCATTCCAGTACAGCTTATGATTATGCTGACAAGAGCTTTTATGTTTATCTGATAAATATAAGACAGCGGTATGTATTTGATGAATGCAAAGTGCTTGCCCTCTCTTGTGAGTGCGGATGAAGCTATACAGTTGACCGCCGTAACCAAAACAGATGCCGCTGTTATACCAAGCATAAACAGAAGTACAGTTTCTTCATCTCCGCTGTGTATGCCGTATATGAAGGATTCAAGGAAATTTGTCTGCCCCTGCATAACGACTATGAGATAAAGGAAAGCAGGCCATATAAGATTTATCATTACGCAGTTTGTAAAAAATGCCGGAGTGCGGAAAAGTATCGAAAACTCCTTTTTCAGATATGTAGCAAACGGACTGTGCTGACGCATTTTCTTTATAACGTTTTTGTTTGCTTTGTTTCCGCCGTTTCCTTGTCCTATTCCTATAACGCTCGGGAAGTACATAACCTGAGCAAGAAGCATGAATACGGCAAC
>CACXDE010000158.1 GCA_902766305.1 uncultured Ruminococcus sp.
ACCTGCGCTCCAAGAGTTGCAAGCTCAAGCATCTCATCATAAGAAATGCACTTGAGCATTTTAGCATTCTCGACCTTTCTCGGATCAGCAGTATAAACTCCCTGAACATCAGTATATATCTGACAAAGGGCTGCATGAAGAGACGCTGCAATCGCAACTGCGCTTGTATCACTGCCGCCTCTGCCGAGAGTTGTGATGTCCTCGTATCTGTTAAGACCCTGAAAGCCTGCAACAACAACAATATTATTCTTATCAAGCTCTTTTGTAATTCTGTCAGTTCTTACCCTTTTGATACGGGCTGAGGTATGCGCCGACGAGGTCTGAAAACCTGCCTGCCATCCAAGAAGTGATACTACAGGACAGCCTTTTTTTTCAATAGCCATTGCAAGCAACGCTATTGATACCTGTTCGCCTGCTGCTAAGAGCATATCCTTTTCTCTTTTAGAAGCATCAGGATTGATCTCATTGCCCTTTGCTATAAGGTCATCCGTTGTATCGCCCTGTGCTGACACGACTACAACAACCTGATTTCCCTTTTTATAAGTGTCTGTTACAATCTTTGCCACATTGAAAACTCTTTCAGCATCAGCCACTGAGCTGCCGCCGAATTTCTGTACGATCAAACTCATTTTTTATCCCCCAATAATATTATTTAATACGGATTACAGATCAGAAATGCGAATCCTTGACAGCACCTTAACTCCTGACTTTTCAAGCTCTGCTACTGCATTATCCGCATCCTTTACAGATATCTCTGACGTTGTGAATGCGAACACACCTTCACTTTCGTCAGCACGAACAATCTGTTTAACACCATCAAAGTATTCTGAAACCTTTGAAAGTGCAGAAGCCTTATCATCAGAAGCTGCTCTTATCATAACAGGATATACTGTTTCCTCATACGGTCTTACAAGGCTTGCATCGCCGTCATCCCAGTAAAGATACTTTCTTGTTTTAAGATGCTTTACAGAATCTATGATATCAGCAACAACAGCACTTGCTGTAGGAAGCTTTCCGGCTCCCTTGCCATAGAACACTACATCGCCCGTAGCGTCGCCTCTGACAAGAATACCATTGAATACATCATCCACATTTGCAAGCTGACTGTCTCTTGAAAGTATCATAGGCTCAACAGATATCTCAACTCTGCCGTCTTCAAGTCTCATTACCTGTCCGATAAGCTTGATAACACCGCCCCATACATCAGCATATGCAACATCATCAAGAGTTATCTTAGTAATACCATTTGTATGAACAAGCTCCGGATATATATGCTTACCGTAGCACAGTGAAGCAAGTATAGCTATCTTTCGGCAGGCATCATGTCCCTCTACATCAGCTTCAGGATTCCTTTCAGCATAGCCAAGCTGCTGCGCCATTTTCAGTGCATCCTCAAAGGACATACTGTCCTTTATCATTTTTGTCAGAATAAAGTTTGTAGTTCCGTTGAGTATGCCGGCTATCTCTACAAATTCATTTGCTGCAAGACACTGATTGATGGGTCTGATGATAGGAATACCGCCGCCAACACTTGCCTCGAAGAAGTAATTCACATTTTTCTCACGGGCAATACTGAGCAGCTCAGCACCCTTTGTAGCAACAAGCTCTTTGTTTGATGTTACAACGCTCTTGCCGGCTAAAAGGCAGGCTTTTGTGAAATCATATGCCGGATGAACTCCGCCCATAACCTCTGCTACAACCTTTACCTCTTCGTCATTCAGTATATCATCAAAATTCTTTGTAAATTTTGAAGCATATGGACTGTCCGGAAACTCCCTTATATCGAGTATGTATTTTATGTTTATTTCTTCTTTTGCACGTTTTGCGATACTGTCACGATGGTTTTCAAGTACTTCAACAACACCCGAGCCGACAACACCGTGTCCCATGACTGCTACCTGTATCATAAATATAACCTCCATTGTTCAAATTAATATCAGGGGATAAGAACCAAAACAGAGCGGCTGATCAATCAGGCTGTTCAGCCGCTCTGCATCATTATTCATCACCTGTCGGTGTATTATCTGTCTGATCTCCGCCGTTATAATCGTTCTGCTGATCAAATTCATCATCTATTGTGGTCTGATCATCAGCAGTGCTTTCATCATCATCAAACTCATCGTCAAATTCATCATCAAATTCGTCATCAAATTCGTCATCAGGTTCATCGGCACTTGAACCGTCACCGCCCGAACTATCAGAAGACGAGCCATCAGAGGAATCAGAATTTTCAGAGGATTCTTCAAGCTCTGCCGGATCAATATAGAAGCTGTACTGCGGTTCCTGAGAAACCTCCACTACCTTCTTTGTACCGCTGCCAGTCGGTCCGGGAAGATTGTCAGGAGTATAATAGCCTACAGAAGCAAACTCCGGATCAGTTGAATCGGTAAGACCTCCGTCTGCTATCGAGAAATAATGCTGTTCGACATTTCCGCCAAGATCATAATTTTTCACAGGCTTGTTCTTAAGCCACTCAGCCATAATATCACGCCACAGATAATGAGCCTTGTGCTCCTCAGCCGTAGGAATAGGCTTAACTGTATCATGTCCTGCCCAGATGCCTGCAAGAGCATACGGTGACGCACCTACAAACCAGTTATCACATGAAGAGTCAGTTGTACCTGTTTTTCCTATAATATCCCAGCCGTCAATCTTAGCTCTGTAGCCGATAGTTTCACCGCCTGAGTTAACCACATCATGAAGAAGTCTGTTCATAATAGTAGCTGTCTCTGTAGCAATTATCTGATCTGGCTTGCCTCTGTCTGAATTGTCGATAAGTGTTTTTCCGTCATTATCAGTTACCCTGAAATATGAATACGGTTCAAAATAATATCCGCCGTTTACAAATATCTGATAAGCAGCCGTCATTTCCTCTACTGTAGCACCGCCATAGAAACCGCCGATTGACAAACCGGAAAGGTTATTGCTGTCATGCTCAGGATCAAGATGCCTGAGATTGAGTTCGCTTGTAAGGAAATTATAGCTGTCATCCAGTCCGACCTTATTGACAACGTCAACAGCAGCAGCATTTGATGAAAGATTAAGCGCTCTTGTTACTGTAATAGTTCCGTAATACTTGTTGTACCAGTTGTTAGGACCTGATACGACCTGACCATCAGCGTCAAGATCCCAGTCAGATACCGGCTTATCATTTATCTGAGAAGAATAGTTTATAAGTCCTCTGTCAAGAGCTATTACATATGAGGCAATAGGCTTGATAGTAGATCCTGGCTGAAGAACAGACTGAGTAACATTATCCCACAGCAGACGTCCGTCCTTTTCAAAACGGCTTCCGACAGTAGCAAGTACCCTGCCCTCATAGTCCATCATCTCATAGCCGACCTCGATATCCTCATCCGTCGGCGTTTTCCATTCCTTTATCTTCTTTTCAGCTATCTCCTGTGCCCTCGGATCCATTGCACAGTAAATATTCAGACCCTCGTTATAGACCATAGTCTCCGCATACTCTTCACCGACATTCATTTCTGTCTGAAGATCTCTTACCACATCACGGAACACCCTGTCCATATACCAGTTCCATTCGTTTTCGTCTTCTGTTTCTTCTTCAACAACATATCCGACAAACTTCATATTCTCAGACTCTTTCATAGCCTGATCGTATTCTTCTGAACTTATCATTCCCTGATCCTTCATAACCTGAATGATTGTTTCCCGTCTTTCCTTATTGTTATCAGGGTAATCAAGAGGGTTAAGCGCAACAGGGTTCTGAGTAATACCGGCTATAGCTGCACATTCTGCAATAGTACAATCCTGTATCTTCTTATTGAAATAAATATCCGCTGCTGACTGAACACCGCGGCAACCTGCACCATAGTTTACTATATTCAGATAGGCTTCAATAATATCATCCTTGGTGTACTCGTCCTCCAGCTTCAGCGCACGGAAGATCTCTCTGAGCTTTCTCGTAAGACTCACTTCGTTATCATCCGTAACATTCTTTATAAGCTGCTGAGTAATAGTAGATCCGCCGAACTGACTCTTACCGCTTGCGATAGTAAACACGGCACCGCCTGTACGATACCAGTCAACACCCTTATGATCCCAGAAACGCTTATCCTCGATCGCAACCTGAGCATTGATCATAGCTTTAGGTATCTCTTCAAATTTTACCCACACACGGTTTTCATCAGAATAAAGCTCCTGATATTTTTCGTAATCACCATCATCGTTCTTTACGTATACAAAACTGGTGAGACTCAGCTTAATCTTACTGAGGTTGATGTTTAGCGGTTCACTTGCAATACCAAGCAGATACACAAACATCGACACACCGACCACAATGCCAGTCACAAGCATTATGCACAAGGCTGTCAAAAAAAACTTTCCTATCGCCGAGAACACACCGCCTACAACGGTCTGTCCGGAAACAGCAGATTCCTCTTCTGTTTCGTTAGTATAATGACTAATGTCAGTTTTTCTCATAAAAGCATTTTACCTCCTGAATTATTATTCTCCGCTGAATCAGGCGTATACCTTACGAAGGACACTTGCAGCAAAGAAAACGCCGCCACGACCTCACACAAACTGATCACGTTTCCCAGACACAGAACAAGCACCTTTTTTATACACAGTATATTATATCATAAAATAAAAAAAATGGAATATGTTTTTTTAAAATTGAAAAAATTTAAACAATTACCGTCATTTTGTCGAATTATTATCAACTATTTATGTATATTTCTTTAGATTATGCTAACAATAAAAGTACAGCTATCTCAATAAAACACTAATTCTTATTTAAGCGGAGGATTATCATGAAAAAAATCATTGCAGCTACAGGAATAATACTAATTTCATGTATTCTTATTTCTTCCTATGTATCAGCAGGTTCACCGAAAAATATTTCATCCGGAAGTACTATAACCGAAGAAGTACCCATTACTTCTGAGCCTGTAAAAAGCGGATATATTGTTTCGGTATTTGCCGGAAAAATAGCCATTTACAGAGAAAGCGACAAACAGGCAATTTTTACCACTGATTGTCTTGTACAGGATCTTCCGATAGAAGATCAGGAAAAACTCAAGCAGGGTATATATGCACCGACAATCAGAGAAGCGGATAAAATAATAGCAACATACTGCAGCTAAGACATAAAACAAAATTTCAAATGAAAAACTAATAAGCACAATTCAACAATCAAAGCTTGCAGTAAACAGCTATA
>CACXDE010000159.1 GCA_902766305.1 uncultured Ruminococcus sp.
CGTGCGACAGCTTTGTTATAATACCACACTCTCCTCCAAATGTCAACACCTTTTTTCAATATTTTTTCCTCTTCTACAAATTGTATTTACATTTTATTGTATACGCTTATTATTACTTTATCCTGCAAATATATTTTACTCTCTGTTGATTTTTTAAATAAAAACATCACTGCACAATTTCAATGCAGTGACGCTTTTCTTATTTATTCCGAAGCAATATAGAACAACCTTCCTTCCAACGCTTCAGACACATCCTTACGAGTATGTCCTGCTACACTCACTACATACTCATCATTATTGTATTCGATTATAAAGTCCTCAAAACCTTTAATATCTGATTCAGTCATATTATATTTTTCCGCTCTGTCCAGATATTCGATTTCAGCTTTATACATAGCATCAATCAGCTCATCCTTAGCCCCGGATGTGTATACAAACCTTTTATCTTTTACCGTATCATCGAACAGTGCCTGCATCAGATTATCATAGCAGTACTCCTGAAAATCCAAAACCATCTCTGTCGTTCCTGTCCCATGAATAACATAGAACCTTAAATTTTCGTTGTCAGCAGGATGGAAATAATACAGAGTTTTATCGCCCAGAATGTTTGTAGTATACTCTTTTTTCAGAGTTGCTGCTCTTATTCCAGGTATATTCTTTACTTCCTTGCCTTCATAGATAAAGCTCGCATTATATCTGTCATTCAGTATTTTCTGTATCCGACTGATTTCCTTTTCTTCATCAGGGGTGTTCTGAAAAATCATCACTGCGACTAAAACCAGAACTATTACCACGGCAGGAAGCAACGATTTTCTTAAAAAAATATTCCTCTCATCAGTGCTGCCTCCTTGTTTGACAGATATAATCCGTCATCCCAGTTCCACTGTATCCTCTGATATTACATTTCCATACAGGTTTATCGTTTTCTTGTTTTTCGGATTTATCGGGTCTGTAAGGATTATGCAGATATTTTTCCCTTCTTTATCCTTTACATTGTCTTTAACCTGCTTTATGTCTGCCAATTTCTTGAACAGCATCTTTCCCTTCTTGTATTCGGCATCATAAAGGATATTGTCTTCTATCTTGTATCTTCCTTCGGCAGCCACAAATACATTATCAGCTGAACATTTAATACTGAATTTATATTTTCCCTCTCTGGTAAATTCCAGAATATATTGACACGGTTTGCCGCACTTTGTACACATGCCGTCTTCGCTTTCCCAGACTGCCGGAGAACCATCGTCTCCTGCCGCACTTATCAGTTTGCGGAGAGTTGTTATCTTTTTCAGTATTTCATCTACATCTTTATAACCCCTGAGCTGGTCATATCTTTTGAGCGCATCCAGATAGTCAAGTTTTTCATACTCAAGCCTTGCCGTCGTGTAAAGACATTGCTTGGCTTTTTCAGCACTGTCCTTGTAATCACCCAGAAAAGCATATTTTTCATACGCAGTTTTAAAGTATTGTTTGTTTTCGTCTCTGCCTGCCTGGAGATAAAGCTTGTCTTCCGAATTTTTGAACGTCTCATCGTCCTGTCCGTCTATTTCCGCAAGCGTTTTCATAGCCTCCATATACTTTCCTTCGGTGTACAGCTTATTTGCATAATTCTTGATATTTTCAATGTATTTTGCTTCCGAATCGCTGTATGTGCTTATAGAAAGAAACATTTCCGCCGCTTTTTCATAGCTTCCGCTCTGAGAATAGCTTACAGCCTTGGTATATGTACATTTGTAGACCATCTCGGCACTGTCAAGATAGTCTCCCATCTTTTCAAATTTAAGTCTTGCAGAATCATACGATCCTTTTTCGTACTCGTCCATAGCCATATGATAGTTAAAGTAAGGCAGTCCGTAAAAAATACCATAGTATCCGCCGACACCTAAAACAAGCACGAGCAATATTATCGGGATTATTTTTCCGGCCTTTTTCTTGCCCTCACTTTTCATGACCTGTTTTTTGTACGCATCCTTACGTTTTGAAAATTCCTCCCTTGCTCTTTCTCTGTCCAGACGCTCCTGCTCTGCCGCCCTTGCTCTCATCTGTTCAAATTCTGCTTCGCTTTGTTCCTGCTGCTGTTTCAGATAATCAATATCCGTGTTAAGCCGAAGCCACTCTTTTTCAACCGAACAATTGAAGCATCTTTCCTCATCATTCCAGTTCAGAGCACCGCAGGCACAAAGCCAGTAATTATTTTCAAATTTAGGCTGTAAGCTGAGCTTGGTATGGTCTATATCTATCTTGCCGCAGTCCTCCATGAACTGTTTGTGAAAGTCCTTCTGCACATTGAATATGCTTTCCTGCACCAGACTGATATTGAATCTTTTTTCGTCCTTGTTATTCCACGTCTGACCGGATGTTGTTGTAACTGATTTAAGGACAAATTCAATATTTCTTGTCTGCTGATTTTTAATCTTGAAGGGTACCTCCGTGCCGAACTCCTTATTCCTGACAATATCAAATCCGTCATACCGGCAGTCCCTGACTACAGCTATAGGATTACGTATCGAATCATAGCAGATTATATCGCAAACCATACTGCTGATATTTTCAGGCTGAACATTCATAAACTTTGCGTAGGCAAAAATCGCCCCGGCATTCATATCCAGTTCAAGCTTCATCGACTGAAGCGACACAGGTGAACCTGCAAACCACAAGTGTATATTCTTTTCTTCAAGAAGCTTTTTCTTTTCTTCCTTATCCATAGCCTTCTCCGTTCTGCTTTCATTCTTGTTTCAGAAAGCCTGTATATGTCTTATACTATAAAAAACACAAAACAACTATTTCCGTTTCAAATATTATCGGCGCAAACTGCGCACACTACAAGTACATTTTATTACACTTTCTCTGTTTTGTCAAGAATTATTAATAACTCTGTTATTTTTTGTGCAATTCCTAAAAACCAGCTAAGCTAAATTTTAACCTGACAGATCAAACATACATTTTGCCTTGATATTTCGTATTATCAGATCGTTTGCAAAAGCTCTGTAAATATCGCCGCATGACGAAGGCACAATATCTCCAAGCTGTTTTTGTCTGCATACAGAGTACAGCGCCGACATAAAATACCACAGTTCAGTGTTTTCAGGACATATAGATACCAACTCTTCCGGATAGTCTGCTGTATAACGGCAAATAATATTTCCGCTCAGCGAAACCGCCGGTCTGTCAACAGTAAATATTATAGAAGATTCCGCTGTTGGAATCTTTTTCCTTATAACATCAGGTGCAACAATAATATCGCCGCAACATATGTCATAGATCTCCGTACTGACTCTTATTACAGCACCTGTATCAGCTGTTATGCGTTCGGCTTCGTTTTCGTAGAAAGCCGGCATATCAGTCACAACAGTTATATCTGATGTATAATTCAGCAATCCGCAAAGCATGGACGGATATTCAGCTTCCGGATCAAAGTATGCTATTTTCAGATTTTTAGGATAGATATCCGCCTGCGAAAGAATACTGACCAGATAATTCCTCATAAGACATCTCTGCAAAGAAAAGCTTTCAAATCTTCTGAACGGCGTATTAAACAGATTGACATTTTTATCACACAGAACCACCTTGTTGAAGCCTATGCACTTTTCATATATCTTATCAAACCTGACTGCTCCCCTGTACCTGTGATATGTTATGTTGAACAAGGAGATATTTTCGTACCTAATTATATCCGTATCTATCCTGTAGGGTACAAAGAAACTTTTTATTTTTTCCGGGAAAGTATCCGCCTGTTCGCTTTTAATATGCAGTGCAGTAATCATTATGTTCTAACCTCCAATAAAATCTGATTTCTTGTAGTTCATCAAAAGTGCAGCGCATCCAAGTGTGGAAGGTGGAGTGTGGAGTGTGGAGTTGATAAAGCACAGAAGTTACTCTAAGCTTTATAACACTGCCATCCTCAGCACCCATTGTCCTCCTGAACGCCACACTGTCATCCTGAGCGCAGCGAAGGATCTTTATCAACAGTTGTAAGCTCCAAGCTCAAAGTAAAGATCATTCCTCAAAAAAGTAAAAAGTCTGATATGTCACTGCTTTGAGCTAATTTCAATTCCACCCTTGACCTTCCACACTCCACCCTCATAATGCTTTGACTTTAGTATAATGATATGCGTTCATCGGAGATTTAAGACATAAAAAAACAGACCCGATTTTTGTCGGGTCTGCCGCTATTATGACAGAGATGAATCTCTGCTGCTGTCATCTCTGTTTTCGTCATTGTCGCTTACAGCATTAGATATACCGTCTCTTATACCGTCCGCCGCATTCTCAGCGGCATTTCTCATATCCTCACCGGCACTTTCAAGTCCTTCTCTCGCATTGTCAGCTGCACTTTCAGCACCGCTTGCTGCATCATCAACAATATCTGAAAGAGTATTGTCTTTATCATCACCGTCTCCTATGAGACCATTATCATCCGTAACGACACCGCTTTCAGCTTCATCTTCTCTGTTGTCATCAGCAGATGTTAAACTGTTCTCAGCACTGTTTTCCAAGCTTCTCTCTATACTGTTTTCCATACTGCTTTCTGCGCTGCTGTCGATCACAGTATTTGAAGACTCCGGACGGCTCTGAACTGAATTTTCCGGTTTGTCGCTTGTATTGCTCTTGCAGGCTGCAAAGCACATACAAACCGCTAAGGCAGATATGACCGCTATCGCTGCTTTTTTCATTTTTCATACCCCGCTCATAAAGTTTTTGGACGTACCTTGAAAACTCCGAATAACATCTTTAAGATTATTAATGAGCTAATTTGACAAATTGCACAAACTACTTGTCATTCTGAGGAGCGTAAGCGACGAAGAATCTTTTGGATTACGCTGTTTTTGTGTAAAAGATCCTTCGCTGACGCTCAGGATGTCAGGTTGGCAGTAATAATATTAACAAAATCATTGTGCATAATCACGAACAATTATAAATTTGCTCATTTATAGTTCAAGAGTTTTCTTAATGTCGTCTGTAAACTATTGTTTGCAGAAAGCAGAAAAATATTCACTACATAAGCAAAGAAATAATTTGTCATTTTTAATAAAAATTTTATAGTTCTTGTAAAAATATTGTAATAATCATTGACTTATGAGATAATTGATTGTATCATAGTTATATACTGTTATCACAAATAACAGATTTATGAAAATCATCGGATACGGAGGGATACATAATGCCTAATACTGTAATAACTATTGCAAGAGGTTACGGAAGCGGAGGACGTGTCATAGGACAGAAGCTTGCCAAGGCTATGAATATAGCTTACTATGACAGGAACATTATTTACCTTACATCGGATAAGAGCGGTCTGGATCCTCAGTTTTTCAGCCTGCACGATGAAAATATAAAGCCCGGCTTTTTTGAAAGGCTGACATACTTTTCAAAGAAGGATATACCGCCTGAGAGCCGGCGTTTCAGTTCAAAGGAAAATGTATTCCGCTACCAGCAGAAAATGATAAGAGAGCTTGCAGAAAAAAGCGACTGTGTTATCATCGGACGCTGCGCCAACCATACGCTGAAAAACTGCGGACATGATCTTCTGCGTGTCTTTGTATGGTCGCCGCATGATGTCTGCGTAAAAAATGTCATGAAAAAACTCAGCATCCCTCGTGATGACGCTGAGAAAATGGTAAACGATATAGACAAGCACCGCCGTGAATATTTCAAATACTATACCGGGAACGACTGGGAATCCGCCGTCAACTATGATCTGTGTATAAACAGCTCCGAATACTCTACCGAAGAGGCTATAGAGCTTATCAGAAGAACCGCTGAGCTGAAAAAGCAGATAGTCAAACAAATGTAATAACCGGCGAGCCGCACCCGCAGGAAGTGCCCTTGGGGTGCCGGAGCCTTAATGTCAGGCTTTTTTCTTTTATCGAAGTTATCTGACAACTCTGCCAATCATAATTTTACACTTAGACCTTACAGCAAAAATGCAGCGCAGGCGCAAAACCTGTGCTGCATAATTTTTTATCACTCAGCTGCGTAAACAGAAACCTGCTTGCGGTCACGGCCGACACGTTCAAACTTTACGTGTCCGTCAATCTTAGCAAAAAGTGTATCGTCAGAACCACGGCCTACATTGTTGCCGGGATGGATCTTAGTACCTCTCTGCTTTACAAGTATGTTTCCTGCGAGGACAAACTGTCCGTCAGCACGCTTTGTACCGAGACGCTTGGACTCGGAATCACGTCCGTTCTTTGTAGAACCGCCGCCCTTTTTATGTGCGAACAACTGTACATTAATCTTAAGCATTACAATTACACCTCCGTCATCAAAACTCTGATATTTTCAGGATATTGCTTCTCTGTTTCCGTCAGATGAAGCCTGAGACCCGCCAGAATATTCTGACAGGCTTCGAGATCTCTCTCAGCCACCGTAACCTTCATATCTCCGTCATCAGCCTCTGCCCTTGCATCTGCGCATATAACATCAGTTATAGTATTGGCTGCCATATAGGCTGCGCCTGACACAAAAGCGCACAGAACATCCTCACCGCTCTCGGCAAGACCCGAATGCCCCGTTATATGAAACCCCGAAAGATTACCGTTACGGTCAACAAAAAACTGCGCTCTTATCATGCCTCGATAGACTCGATCTGTACCTTAGTATATCTCTGTCTGTGACCCATTTTGCGCTTAGAACTCTTCTTCGGCTTGTAAGTGAAAACTGTGATCTTCTTACCCTTAACGGTATCGAGAACCTTAGCTGTTACCTTAGCGCCCTCAACGTAGGGTGCGCCTACCTTAAAGCCGTCATCTGTGCTGACTGCAACTACCTTGAAGTCAACCGTTGACTCATTCTCTGCTTCAAGCTTTTCAACGTAAACAACGTCGCCGCCTGTTACCTTGTACTGCTTTCCGCCTGTTTCGATTACTGCGTACATTTATGACACCTGCCTGTCTTCAAACTCGCTGCCCGAGGCGTGGAGAACCACTTAAAAAGCCTATAGCATGCGGCTTCTATATCATACCATGTTATTAATTTATTGTCAAGACAGTTTTTTACAAAGTTGTAAGTTGTCAGTTTTCAGTTGTCAGTTGTAAGTTATAAGTTTTATGTTTAACTGCTACTAACTGTCAACTTACAACTTCCGACTGACGACTGCTGATAAAGATCCTTCGCTGCGCTCAGGATGACAGCTTTAATTTGTTTTGTGCATAATCACGAACAATTATGAATTTGCTAATTTCGTAATAAAAAAACCGGCACTCACATTGTTTGTGGGAACCGGTCTTAGTTTTCATTAAGCCATTTAAGAAAGCTTATAGCTGTATCGAATTTTTCGGACGGCAGATTTCTTACAAGCATCATCATCAGTTCAGTTTTATCTGTATTCACATAAGAGCCTAAAAGAAAATAATCAGGAGTAGTATTAAGGGCTGAGGCTATTTTTATAATGACTTCTATTGAGGGAATGGAAATACCACGTTCTATATTTGATAAATACTTATAACCGATACCGGCTTTTTCTTCAACTGTGGATTGTTTCAGACCAAGCTCATGTCTTCGCTGAGATATTCTTTTACCTATATAGTGATAGTCGATTTCCATCATACAGCCCCCACATTTCTTTTTAATATGATAGATGTTTTTCTGTTTCAAATAAACATATTATAAGTCGTATTTCCGACTTGACAAACGACTCGTTCAATTGTATAATAAAATAAGAATTATATGAAAAAACGCAGTAATAAGTCTTGACAAATTATCATCTCAATAATATAATTAGTATATATATTTTTGCGATTTACAAAAAATAGTGCAAAAATTATGTACGATATTAACAACTGCGAAAGTTTTGCGAATGGGGGTGAAAAAAACAAA
>CACXDE010000160.1 GCA_902766305.1 uncultured Ruminococcus sp.
TACCCCCGGAAGAAATAGAACTCAACGGTGACTTTGCATGGTGCGGAAATACAGTTTACTCTCTGAATCCGGACAGCGGTCTGAAAACCATCTACAGAAGCCAGTATCCCCTTGTGTGCCGGACATCATCATGTATTTTTGAATCAGACGGCAGAACAATATACCGTATAAATGACGAAGGCACCCCCGTATCGCAATATGACACCGGAATGAATATACAGAGAATTACTGCCAGCGCAGGCAATCTTGCCTGCATAACGGCTGACAATAGTCTCAGATTCATTGATATATCGCAAATGGTTCCCATAGAACAGCCCAAGGTTCCCGTATATCCGGACAAAATAGTATCTTCCGAAGTACGAATATCAGACAGCACAATAATAACAGAAGGAAACGGCACTACCCTTGCACAGCTCAAGAAAAAGCTTAATTACGGCGATTATAATATTACAGCCTATGACCAAAACGGAAGAACAAAAACATCCGGTACTGTAGGAACAGGATGGCAGCTCACATTCACTGGCGGCGGCAATGAGCTTTCATACAGTATAGTAGTCAGGGGCGACCTTACCGGCGAAGGACAGGTAAACAGCAGCGACTACAAAAAGGCAGCAGACTATCTGACAGAAAAAACCAAACTGACAGATATTGAACTTACAGCAGCCGACACAAACAATGACGGCAGAATAACCCTTTCAGATTTCTACTCAATATACAGAAGCTGATTAAAAGCTCAGAGCTTATCTCCTTTCATTCTGAGGAGCGGCTAATTCAATGTACAATGTTCAATGTTCAATGTACAATGATGGCGTACAAAAACTTTTTCTTCTTTTGTTGTTTTAAAACTTCCCCCATCTGTCATTCTGAGGAGCGACCCTCTTTTTGACTTGCTGGTAACGATAAAGCCTGTTATTATCATAAACTAAACGACGAAGAATCTTTATTTCTTGGTTATCTGTAGTATGTCAATTGTTATAACTGAAAGCTGACAACTTCCAACTGACAACTGTTAATAAAGCATCGGACTATGGAGTACAAATCCAAAGCCCGATGCTTATTAATTTCCGTCTGTTTCTTCAATTATTTCCTCAGGAAGTGAATCCTCTCCGACTTTTTCGTGATGATATGTCGGAACGACCTCGGCGATTATCTGTTCGACTTCATCCTTGCGGTTTTTCATAGCAGCATAATACAGGTGCGCTAAATGCTTCAAAAACGTATCAGTACTGAATGTAATAGGCTTGCCAATATAGATTTTCTTATTATCTGTCTTTGTAATACCTTCCTCGTTCAGAAGAAGCTCTTCAAAAAGCTTCTCCCCCGGACGAAGACCTGTATATTCTATCTTGATATCTTCATGCGGTCTGAATCCTGAAAGTCTGATAAGATTTTCTGCAAGCACCTTTATCTTGACAGGCTCGCCCATATCAAGTATGAATATTTCTCCGCCCTTTGCAAGACTTCCGGCGGTAAGAACCAGCGACACAGCCTCCGGTATTGTCATGAAATAGCGAATAATCTGAGGATGGGTAACAGTGACAGGACCGCCCGTTCTTATCTGTTCCTTGAAAAGCGGTATGACAGAACCATTAGAGCCAAGCACATTTCCGAACCGGACAGCAACAAAGTTTGTCTTGCTGCGCTTATCCATCATCTGTATAACCATTTCACAGATACGCTTTGACGCGCCCATAATGCTCGTGGGATTTACTGCCTTGTCCGTGGATATCTGTACAAAATTTTTTACGTGGAATTTATCCGCTGTTTCCGCAAGCTTCAATGTTCCGAAAACATTGTTTTTGACAGCCTCCTCCGGGTTTGTTTCCATAAGAGGAACGTGCTTGTGAGCCGCCGCATGGAAAACAACATCTATGTCATGCGTCCTGAAGATATGCTCCAACTTTTTTCTGTCACGTACAGACGCTATCTGAACCTCAAATGACAAATCACTGCCGTGCTTTCTGATAAGCTCCTGCTGTATTTCGTAGGCATTGTTTTCGTATATATCAAGAATTATAAGGTGCTTAGGTTTCAGCCTTGCTATCTGACGGCAAAGCTCCGAACCAATAGAACCGCCTCCGCCGGTAACAAGAACCGTCTGCCCGATAAGATATTTTCCGTATTTTTCCGTATCGAATACAACAGGCTCACGTCCTAAAAGATCCTCCACCTCAACATGACGGATAGACGAGGTTATAGGCACTCCGGAAGTCATAAGATTATAGATATTTGGTATTATTTTAACCTCAAGGTGAGTTTGTGTACAAGCGTCAAGTATTCTTTTCTTATCGGCAACGCTTATCTGATAAATGGTGAACAGAATAACTTCAATACCGTATTCTTCGCATATTTCCGGTATTTCATGAGTTGTTCCTACAACCTTCACACCTGCTATACGCCTGTGGATCTTTTCCTTATCATCGTCAACGATACATACAGGTATATATTCATTTCCAGGCGTCTTTGAAAGCTCGCTGAGTACAGATAAAGCGCCCTCGCCTGCGCCTATTATAAGCAGACGTTTCTTAGGCTTCTGCGCAAGCTCCCGTCTTTCAAGTATCTTGTTAAGTCTGTATACTATCCTGAACAGCATAACAAAGAAGGAGGACATAAGGGCAAACGAAACATACACCCTTGTACCCATATTGAACTCAGGTATGAATACGCCTATTATCATGGTCGCCGCCATGAAAGAGAGGTTCGCCGTCAGTGAAGCTATAGCGGCGAAAAAGAAGTCCTCAATATCCGCATACCGCCACAGCTTGTCATAAAGCCGGAAAAGGAGAAATACTACCACAAAGCAAACATTGGCAATAAGACTGCCCCACAAAAAGGCAGTGATATCCCCCAGAAGCATAAGATTATTTTTATTTATCCCGTAGGACAGATAGTATGAAAGATTCCACAGCAAAAAGTCTATTATGAATAAAACCGTTCTGCGGTGCTTTCCCAGCGCACTGTATATTTTATTAAACATAAAGTTTATCATTCTCCATTTGAAAAATCTTAAGTTTTCCCTATAACAATGATTATATATCTTTTTTCGTTAAATTGCAACATAAAATTAGCTCAGA
>CACXDE010000161.1 GCA_902766305.1 uncultured Ruminococcus sp.
GTTCTTTTATGTATGTCAAGGAATTAAGGGATGACAGACCGCGTGACTTTAAAATGTCCGGTGCAGGTGATTATCCGCTCGCGATCTATCTTGCAACAAGGGGAAATGTACACTACTTTCCTCAGATAATGTCAAAGTACAGGGTAAATGCAGTTGGCTCGTGGACGTCAAAGAATACAGATAATGATGTGCATGAAAAAACTGCGATTCTGCATAAATCAGAGCTTGATAGACTGGACGATCTGACTGACCATAAATATACAGACTCTTTTACTATAGCAAAGGACAGGATCACTTACAAGGATTTAGTAAAGAAAAAGAAGCTTGGTACAATTCTGTCTGAGAAGAAGTATCGGTATTTTTTATTTGAGAAAGGTTTTGTCAAGTGTATGAGAACCATATTGAAAATACTGTTAAAAAAGAATTAAGCTGTACCGCATACAGAATTGGGAATAAGGTGGTATTTTGGACAATAAGAAAAGTACAGGCAATGTAGTAGTTACCAATTTCTTCTGGCGTTTCGCTGAACGGTGCGGAGCACAGATAATACAGTTTATTGTATCAATAGTTCTTGCAAGAATACTTGCGCCTGAGGCATACGGAACTATAGTGCTTGTATTGGTTTTTTCTCAGATACTTCAGGTATTCGTTGACAGCGGACTTGGAAATGCTCTGATACAAAAAAAGGATGCAGATGATCTGGATTTCTCGTCCGTGTTTTGGTTCAATGTGGTATGGTGTCTTGTGCTTTACGCATTGATGTTTTTTTGTGCGCCGTTGATAGCGTCATTCTACAATGATGAATCGCTGACAGCTGTGGTTCGTGTATTGTGTCTTATGGTAGTTGTTTCCGGGCTTAAAAATGTACAGCAGGCTTATGTATCCAGAACAATGCAGTTCAAGCGTTTCTTCTGGGCAACCCTTGGAGGAACACTGGTTTCAGCAGCAGCAGGTATTTCTATCGCAGTGCTTGGAGGCGGAGTATGGGCTTTGGTGGCTCAGAAGCTTGTGAACCTTGCTATAGATACAACTGTGCTTTGGTTTACTGTTAAATGGCGTCCGAAATTCATGTTTTCCCTTAAAAGGCTGAAAGGACTGTTTTCGTATGGCTGGAAGCTTCTTGCTTCTGCTCTGATAGATACCATATATAATAATCTTCGTCAGCTTATAATCGGAAAGTTTTATTCAAAGTCTGACCTTGCATTTTACAATCAGGGAAAGCAGTTCCCTAATATGATAGTTACAAATATCAATACATCTATTGACAGTGTTCTTCTTCCGACAATGTCCAAAGCTCAGGATGATCCGGCAAGAGTCAAGCAGATGACAAGACGGGCTATAAAAACAAGCACATATATTATGGCGCCGCTTATGATGGGACTTGCTTTCTGTGCGGATACGATTGTTCCTCTTATTCTTACGGAAAAATGGCTGCCCTGTGTTCCGTTTTTGCGTATATTCTGTATAACATATATGTTTTATCCTATACATACCGCAAACCTCAATGCAATAAAAGCGATGGGCAGAAGCGACCTGTTCCTGATACTTGAAATTATAAAAAAGGCTGTCGGTCTTGTTGTTATGCTGTCTACAATATGGTTCGGAGTTCTCGTAATGGCTTACAGTCTTCTGTTTACCAGTGTAACAAGCCAGATAATCAATTCCTGGCCGAATAAAAAGCTGATGAATTACAGCTATCTTGAACAGCTAAAGGATATAATACCCGGGATACTTCTTGCTGTGTTTATGGGAGTATGTGTAAAGCTTATAGAGTTTATACCTATAACCTTGCCGCTGATCGTTACTCTGATCTTACAGATACTTGTCGGAGCAGCAATTTATATTTTACTTTCAAAAGTATTCAAACTTGAATCGTTTGCTTATTTGTTGGAAATGCTTAAGTCGTTTAAGAATAAAAAGAAGAAGAGTGAGAGTTAATGAAGAAATTAATGCTTCTCGGCGGTTCCGCACAACAGGTAATTGCTATTGAAACTGCTAAAAAGCTTGGATACTATACCGTTCTGTGTGATTTTCTGACGGATAATCCCGGACAGTATCATGCGGATAAGTTCTATCTTGTAAGTACTACTGATAAAGAAGCGGTTCTTGATGCTGCCGAAAAAGAGAAAATTGACGGCGTTCTTGCATATGCCTCTGACCCGGCTGCGCCGACAGCAGCGTATGTTGCGGAAAAGCTTGGTCTGCCGGGCAATCCCTATGATTCAGTTGAAATACTTTGCAATAAGGATCGTTTCAGAGAATTTCTGAGTAAAAACGGGTTTAATACCCCTGCCGCAAAAGGCTATGATAATACAGACGATGCTCTTAATGATATGAGAGACGGTTATTTCAGATTTCCTGTTATCGTAAAGCCGGTCGATTCTTCCGGCAGTAAGGGCGTCAGTAAAATAAACAATTTTGATGAAGCAAAAGAAAAGCTTTCTTATGCTATGTCATTTTCAAGAGGTAAAAGAATAATTGTTGAGGAATTTGTGGAGAAATACGGATATCAGATAGCCGGAGACGGATTATCTGTTGACGGAAAATTGGTTTTCAGGTATTTTGCAAACGATCATTTTAATCCTAAGTGTGTTAATCCGTTTGTTCCGATTTCTGCAAGCTTCCCCTACAATATGCCTGAGAGTATTCATAACAAGCTTCATAGTGAAATACAAAGGCTTCTGAGTGCTTTGGATATGAAGACCTGTACGTACAATTTTGATGCACGTATAGACAGTGATTATAATGTTTATCTTATGGAGGTTGCGCCGAGAGACGGGGGCAACTATATTCCTCAGATAATAAAATATGCTACTGGTATTGATCTGGTAGAATATTCAGTCCGTGCCGCTATGGGTGAATACCTGACAATTCCGGAAAATATTGTTCCGGAAGGCTATTGGGCATATTATGCTGTTCATAGTCTCAGAGACGGAGTACTGGATCATGTTGAATTTGCCGATGGGATAGAGGAAAAGCATATTGTTGAGAATCATATAATAAGAAAGCCCGGAGATGAAATCAAGGCTTTTACCGGTGCTAATTCAACCTTGGGATGTCTTCTGATGAAATTTGACAGCATGGAGCAAATGCTTGATATGATGGATAATTCAGAAAAATGGATAAAAGTCGTACTGAAATAATAGGACGGTGAGATTGTGAAGGAGATAGGCGGATATATAGAGCTTGATACGTATACA
>CACXDE010000162.1 GCA_902766305.1 uncultured Ruminococcus sp.
GTCAATTGGCATATCGCTGCCAAAGAAGATTTTTTCGTCACCGTTTTTGTTTATGAACCTTATCGTATTTTCCATTCGTACCCAGGTCGTATCACCGTAAAGGTTCGGAAGCTTTCCGATAAGCTCCTGCGCTTCTTTGTTGTCTGTACCAAGTCCCATATGCACCATTACAAAATTTATATCCGGATGACGCAGAGCCATATTATATACACGCTGACAGGAAGCGTCGTCACATCCTCCTGTATGAACCGTTACAGGCAGAGAAAAGAATTTCGCAAGCTCCATATACGGTTCCATTTTCCTGTCGTCAAAAGCAAGGGCATTGTGGTACGGATGAAATTTCAGAGCCTTTACATATTTGCGGTTGTCCCGGATAATATCGTATAATTTTTCATCGGCAGTTTCAGAGCAGGGCTTCAGCCATAGAGCGGCGCTTATCTTATCAGGATTTGCTTTAGCAAAATCAATAATTTCCTTTGCACATTTTATCTGCGAGGTTTGCAGGAAAAAGGGGAGAGGTCTTCTGCTGTGATCGTGTTCGGCTGCTCTGAGGTCTGATACAATGCAGTGATCTATGCCATATTTATCCATTGCGTACAGAACTTCTTCTTTTTTCAGGTTGAAATTAAATATACGTCCTATATGAACGTGAGTATCAATAATCATAATGTCTCCTCCTACAATCAATGTTGATAAACTAAGACTGTAATTCTGAGCTGCCCTCATTGTCATCCTGAGCGCAGCGAAGGATCTTTTCCACAGACCAGCGTATTCAGGAAGATTCTTCGTCGCTTAGATAACAGTCGTCAGTTTTAAGTCGTAAGTTTTCAGTTGACAATTAATAGCGAGGCGAAGCTTTTGAAACAAAGAGAGAAGAAAAAGTCCGCCGCAGCACATCATTGTACATTGCACATTGAATTGTCCGCTCCTCAGAATGACAGGTTGGGGATGATTTTAGAACAACAAAATAAGAAAAAAGTCGGATACGTCATGCTCTGAACTCTGCACTCTTAGCTCTGAGCTGTAATGCTGTTTTCTTCTGCGATCAGTTTTAATAATCCTTTTCCGTATCGGCGTATTTTTTCTTCTCCAAGACCTGATATCAGATGAAGCTGGGCAGTGTTTGAGGGTTTCATAGCCGCTATCTGCTTCATTGCCGACTCGCTTATTATCGAGTAGAGAGGTACCCCGGAAAACATTGCTAATTTTTTGCAGTAGGCTTTGATCTTATTGTAAAGCTCGAAATCATAAACGACAGCTATTTTATCAGCTTCAGCGTAATTAAGCTTTCTGCGGCATACACTGCAATTGCCGCAGTCAGTTACGAGATTTTCTCCGAAATAGCCAAGAAGCCTTTTTCTCAGACAGGTATTTGTTGAAGTAGAATAAAAAACCATCTGATCAAGACAGGCTAACTCTGTAGAAATATAGCTGTGCCGCTGTTCAGGAGTAAGCGGATCATTTTCCGGTATCTGTTCTATCATATAGCGGTTAAGTCTAATATCTGCCGGAGAATACAGAAGAATACATTCAGCACTTTCTCCGTCACGTCCGGCACGTCCTGCCTGCTGGTAATAATCTTCCATTCTTGCCGGCATATTCATATGTATGACAAACCGCACATCAGGCTTATCAATTCCCATTCCAAAGGCGTTTGTCGCGGCTATAACATTAACTCTGTCATAGATAAAATCTTCCTGGATACGTTTTCTGTCCTCGTCCTTCATTCCGGCATGATAAGCGGAAACGCTGAAACCGAAAGAGGACAAAACATCCGCCGCTCTTTCTGTTTCCTTTCGTGTCAGACAGTATATTATGCCGCTCTGATCTTTATGCAGCGCAAGATAGTTTCTGATAAACGCCAGACGGTCAACAGGTTCTTCAACAGAAAAATAAAGGTTAGGTCTGTCGAATCCGCCGGTATACATTAAAGGAAAGCGCAGTCCTAATTTTTTGTCAATATCACTTTTTACCCTTTCAGTTGCGGTTGCTGTGAATGCAGCAACAGGAGGGCGGTATCTTAACTTTGTAATAAATTCACTTATGCGCAGATAAGCCGGACGAAAATCCTGCCCCCATTGAGAAATGCAGTGAGCTTCATCCACAGCTAAAAGAGAGATATTGGAATTTATTGCAAAATCAAGAAAATCAGCAGTATTAAGTCTTTCGGGTGCAGCGTAAATGATCTTATACATTCCCTTTCTTGCATTATCAGTTGCAAGAGCTATCTGACGGGGAGTAAGGGAGCTGTTGAGATATGCGCCCCTTATTCCCATAGCCTTCAGATTCCTTACCTGATCCTGCATAAGAGAGATAAGAGGAGATACTACTATCGTTATACCGTCCATCATCAGAGCCGGAAGCTGGTAGCATACAGACTTTCCGGCGCCTGTCGGCATAACGGCAAATACGTCTCGTCTGCTGAGGACAGCATTTATTATCTCTTCCTGTCCGGGGCGGAAGCTGTCATATCCGTAATATTTTTTAAGAGCTTTTCCTGTATCCAACGCTGTATTCCTCCGATCTCGTTATGCGTCATCCGTCTGTAGATCAAAACATCAATATCTTTTAAAGCTGTCATATCATTCGTCTGGATCAGCAGCTGTTTATCAGTTTTCGCAAGCTTTTTTATGCGGTATTCAAGCTTCGAAGCGGACGAACGGTCAAGGCTTTCCCATACGGCTTCAAGGGAAACCGGATGTCTTGAACGGGTATATTTTGCGCATCCGGAAGTTTTCTTGAAATGCTGAGACAAACGCTTTTTTATATCCGCCGCTATACCCGTATACAGACTGTTATCTTCACATCGGAGAATATATGTGTAATACATTTTCTTTCATTATCCGGCTCATTTCTTTCCGTGCATCATCTTATGTTCCTTAAGTATTTCAGCGTAAAGCTGAGGACCGCTCCAGTTCATATTTGAAGGAGTGATAACAGCCTTAAGTACATTTCTTGAAAATCCTGTTTTTCTCATAGCTGCAAGAAGTCTGTCAAGGTCGCTGTTTCCGAAGCCGCCCATAACCAAAAGCTTGCCCATACTGCTGTCAGCTGTTTCTCTTTTTTCACCGTCATCAGAAAAGCCGGCAAGATATCCCACCGAACAGTCTTTTTCTTCATCCTGTACAACGTGAATAAAATATTTCAGCGGCAGCAAAGCACCTTTAGCTGTTACAAGTTCCTTTTCTGTAAAATTATATAGTAATACTGTTTTTTTCATTTTTTTATCACCTTATGTGTCACTATCTAACTTCAGTACTGCCATGAACGCTTCCTGAGGCACTTCCACAGTACCAAGCTGACGCATACGCTTTTTGCCTTCCTTTTGCTTTTCGAGAAGCTTTTTCTTTCTTGTTATATCACCGCCGTAGCATTTTGCAAGAACGTCCTTTCTCATAGCCTTTACAGTTTCTCTTGCAATTATCTTTCCGCCTATGCAGGCCTGTATCGGTACCTCAAAGAGCTGACGGGGAATTTTTTCTTTCAGCTTTTCAGCCATTTTCCTTGCTCTCGGATAAGCCTTGTCCGCATGGATAATGAACGAAAGCGCATCAACGACTTCACCGTTAAGCATGATATCAAGTTTTACAAGCTTTGATGGAGTGTAGCCGGACAATTCATAGTCGAACGACGCATATCCTCTTGTACGGGATTTAAGCGTATCAAAGAAGTCATATATTATTTCTGCCAGTGGAAGCTCATAATGTATATCAACACGGTCAGCGTCAATATATGTCATATCCTTGAATATGCCTCGTCTGTCCTGACACAGATCCATGATGTTTCCTACATATTCTGATGGTGAGTATATATGAGCCTGAGTCATAGGCTCTTCCGCCATCTGTATAAGACCCGGGTCCGGATAGTTTGTGGGATTGTCAATCATTTCCACAGTGCCGTCTGTTTTAGTTATTCTGTATATAACGCTGGGCGCCGTTGTTATAAGATCAAGGTTGTATTCCCTTTCGAGTCTCTCCTGAATTATCTCCATATGAAGCAGACCCAAAAATCCGCAGCGGAATCCGAATCCAAGTGCAACAGAGGTTTCAGGTTCAAAGGAAAGAGAAGCATCATTAAGCTCCAATTTTTCAAGAGCGTCACGCAGATCAGGATATTTTGCGCCGTCCGCCGGATATATACCGCAGAATACCATTGGCTGCACCTGTCTGTATCCGGGCAGCGGCTCATCAGCCGGTCTGTCCGCAAGTGTGACTGTATCGCCGACATTTGCATCGCTGACAGTTTTTATTGAAGCGGCAATATAGCCGACCTCTCCGGCATAAAGAGACTCTGTCGGTTCAAGAGATGTAGCCCGCATGAATCCAAGCTCCACAACAGTAAATTCTGCACCTGTTGCCATAAGACGTATAGTGTCGCCGGTATGTATCAGTCCCTCTTTTATGCGTACGTAGATGATTACACCCTTGTAGCTGTCATAATACGAATCGAAAATAAGAGCCTGAAGCGGTTTATCACTGTCGCCTTCCGGGGGAGGTATCAGGCTTACTATCTGCTCCATAACGTCATGTATATTGATACCGACCTTGGCAGATATGCACGGTGCGTCCTCAGCCGGCAGACCAATTACATCCTCTATCTCTTTTTTCACTCTGTCGGGGTCTGCACTCGGAAGGTCTATTTTGTTTATAACGGGAACTATTTCAAGTCCGGCGTCAAGCGCAAGATATGTATTTGCAAGCGTCTGCGCTTCAATTCCCTGAGAACTGTCCACAACAAGCACTGCGCCTTCACAGGCTGCAAGGGAACGGGAAACCTCATAGTTGAAGTCAACATGACCGGGAGTGTCGATAAGATTGAAAATATACTCTTCTCCGTCATCTGCCTTATACAGCAGAGTTACAGCATGGGCTTTTATGGTAATTCATCTTTCCCTTTCGAGATCCATATTATCAAGCAGCTGATCTTCCATTTCTCTGATAGCGACGCTTTGCGTCTGTTCTAGTATTCTGTCGGCAAGAGTAGATTTGCCGTGGTCTATATGTGCTATTATACTGAAATTCCTTATTTTGTTTCTGTCGAATGCCATAATTTCACCTTGTCCAGTTATTATATTAAGCCTTTTGTCCGCATGAAATACCTGCAAAAAGCAGTTTAGTTACTGATCTTACAATACAATTATAGCATACTGATAACAGTATTGCAATAATATTTCCAGCGCCAGCGTGACGCTGGACCCGCACCAGTCTTTCACCACTTTCTTCTTGGTCGTAACTTTTATGAATCACGGGCGGTGCTAGTGCCGAGTCGGCACTCCCGCACCAGTCTTGCAGTACTATTTTGTAAAATTACTGGCGCAGGGAACGATTCACAAATGTTACGGTTTACAATGAAGTAGTGCAAAACTGATTTGGGTGCGCAGGCTCTGCGCCGCAGGGAACGATTCACAAATGTTACGTTTTACAATGAAGTAGTGCAAAACTGATTTGGGTGCGCAGGCTTTGCGCCTGGGGGCAACCATTTGTTTGAAAACAAAGGGTTATACCCCAGACCCCCTTCCTAAAAAAACCATAACTGATTGAATATTACTGATTTTTCTTCCAATACTATATTCCGTAAGAACAAACGAAACCTATAGCAAACGGTTAAAGTTTTGCCCTAATGTCATCCTGAGCGTAAGCGAAGGATCTTTTTTACAAAAACAACGTAATCAGAATGATTCTTCGTCGCTGCGCTCCTCAGAATGACAGAGAGGAGAAGTATTTTTCAGGCTGACAATAGGACTTTATAAATGATGTTTACTATAAAAGTTGTATCGGAGGGCTTAATATGATAATTTCAGAAAAAATAAAATGTGCTGCTGCAAATATTGCTGAAACCGTTTTCAGTCCGATTAATATTAAACTTATTATTCGTTCTCTGTCCTGCGGTCTTGTTATATGCGGACTGCTTTCGATTACGGGCTTTTGCGCTGCCTGTGATGACATAGATGACAGGATACTGAGATTTCATATACTTGCAAATTCAGACAGCCAGGAGGATCAGTCGCTCAAGCTCTTAGTCCGTGATGAAATAATAGCCTATACTGACAGTATGTTCAGCAGCTGCAAAACAAAGGAAGAAGCTGTATCGGCTGCCTCTGAACATATTAAGGATATTGAGAAAAAAGCGCAAAATGTAGTTTACTGCGAGGGATACAACTATGATGTAACTGCTTATGTCACGAAAATGCACTTTGACACGAGGGTGTATGATGATTTCACTCTTCCGTCAGGCGAATATGACGCAGTGCGTATTGTCATAGGCAGCGGCAAAGGACATAACTGGTGGTGTGTTTTGTATCCGGCTGTGTGCGTTCCCTCGGCGCAAAAAAATATCGGTTCCGTTCTGAATAAAAACGAAACCGATATTGTGACCGGCGGTGATAGGTTTATAGTCCGGTTCAAAATAGCAGAGGTAATAAGCAGCTTATTTAAGAAATGAACCTATAATGCCGCTGTGAACTGGCTGGTGCGGTCCCTGATTTACAGGATGAACTATAAAAACCTCTTTGTATTCTTCTTTCAGATCATTGCTGCACTGTTCAGCCTTGTTTTCATCTGTAAAGATACCGAAAACCGCTGAACCGCTGCCTGTCATCAGCGCGCCGGCTGCGCCGCAGTCTTTCATAAGCGACTTTATTTTGTCTATTTCCTCAACACCGGCAACCTCTTCAAATTTATTGTAAAGCTCTTTTGCAATACCTTCAATGTTGCTGCTGCAAACTGCTCCGAGTATGCGGTCCATGCTTTCAGGTTCGTCATATCCTATAAGGTCTGATTTTTCATAGGCTTGTTTTGTGGATATTCTGAAATCAGGCATTACAACAACGATAAAGCAGTCAGGCATATCCGGAACAGGACTGAGTATCGTTCCTATACCGCCTGCGGACATTGTTCCGCCGTACACACAGAACGGCACATCAGCACCTACCTCTTCGCCTATACGGGCAAGCTCCTCCTTTGACATACCGGTTTCTGTCAGTTCGTTCAGACAGTAAAGCACAGCTGCTGCATCCGTACTCCCTCCTGCCATACCTGCGCCGGAGGGTATTCTTTTTTTGATCTTTATGTTTACTCCGCAAATAGGAAGACCGGCGGCTTCAAAAA
>CACXDE010000163.1 GCA_902766305.1 uncultured Ruminococcus sp.
ATTACTCCTGACTTGATGTGTCATTGCTTTGAGCTTTGAGCTTTGGACTTTGAGCTATTAACGCTTGCCTCTGTTGCTGCAAGAAGGCTGCGCAGACGTATCTTTACAGCACCGAGGTTCGTTATTTCGTCTATTTTAAGCTGAGTATAAATCTTTCCGTGCCGTTCAAGGATAGACCTGACTTCATCAGTGGTAATAGCGTCAACACCGCAGCCGAATGAAACAAGCTGTACAAGCTCCATATCATCGTAGTGGCTTACATATTCAGCAGCAGCATACATCCTTGAATGATATGTCCACTGGTTGAGAACGCTTGTTTTAACTTTTTTAGCTTCCTTGTTGCTTACGATATCTTCCGATACGATAGCTACATCGAAGCTTGTTATGAGCTTGTCTATGCCATGATTTATCTCCGGGTCAACGTGATAGGGGCGGCCGGCAAGGACAATAATTGTCTTGCCTTCCTCTCTTGCTTTCTTTATGATCTCATTTCCCTTTTCACGTATGTTTTTCATGTAGCTTTCATATTCCGCATAAGCAGCTTTTGAGGCTTCTTTTACTTCTTTAAGCGAAATATCCCCAAAATATTTCAGAAGCTCAGCATGGACTTTTTTGGGGAAATCCTTAGGTCTGTGTATTCCGACAAACTCATGGAAAAACTTTATATTCTGTATCTCTTTTACATTTGCATGAATGACTTCCGGATAATAGGCTACAACAGGGCAGTTATAGTGGTTGTCGCCTAAATGCTCATCAAAGTTGTATGACATGCACGGGTAGAAGATCTGTTTTATATCATTGTCAAGCAGCCACTGTATATGTCCGTGAATAAGCTTTGCTGGGAAGCAGACTGTATCGGATGGTATTGTCTGCTGTCCGTGGAGATACAGCTTTCTGTTTGAGAATGGTGACACAACTACCTCAAAATCAAGCTTTGTCAAAAACGTATGCCAGAACGGAAGAAGCTCCAGCATATTAAGACCGAGGGGTATTCCTATCTTTCCGCGTTTTGCGCCTTCCTTTGGCTTGTAGCTTTTCAGCAGGCTGAGCTTGTACTGATAGATGTTCATGCTGTCATCAGGTGATTTCTTTGTGACAGGTCTTTCACAGCGGTTGCCGGCAATGAATTTTCTGCCGCCGCTGAATGTATTTATCGTAAGGCGGCAGTTGTTGCTGCATCCGCCGCAGTTTATAGCCTTTATCGTATGCTCGAATGTTTTAAGCTGTTCTGTACTTAAAATTGTTGATTTAAAGCTTTTAGTAACCTTACCCTGTGCATACAGAGCTGCGCCGTATGCGCCCATAAGTCCTGAGATATCAGGACGGATAACGTCAACACCCATTTCCTGTTCAAATGCGCGCAGCACTGCGTCATTCAGGAATGTACCGCCCTGTACCACTATTTTTCTGCCAAGCTCTCTCGGGCTTGAAACACGGATAACCTTGTACAGAGCATTTTTTACAACACTCAGGCAAAGACCGGACGAAATATCTTCTATAGTTGCGCCGTCCTTCTGAGCCTGTTTAACAGATGAATTCATAAAAACAGTACATCTTGAACCAAGGTCAACAGGGTGCTTTGCAAGCAGACCTATCTTTGAAAACTCTTCAGCGCTGTAGCCGAGAGCGTTTGCGAAGGTCTGAAGGAAGGAGCCGCAGCCAGAAGAGCAGGCTTCATTAAGGAAAATGTTGTCAATTGTACCGTTTCTTATCTTGAAGCACTTGATATCCTGACCGCCGATATCAATAATGAACTCCACGTCAGGCATGAATTTCTGCGCCGCTGTCATATGGGCTATTGTCTCAACAACACCGAAGTCAACGCCGAAGGCATTTTTGATTATTTCCTCGCCGTATCCTGTAACGGCAGAACCGGCAATGCGGATACCGGGGCATTTGCTGTATATGTTTTCAAGGAACTTCTTTACAATAGGAACAGGATTTCCGCTGTTGGACATATATTCCGAATAAAGGAGAGTACCCTTGTCATCAGTGACAACTCCCTTTACCGTTGTCGAGCCGGCGTCAATTCCGACAAAGACCTTGCCCTTATAGTCCTCAAGCTTACCCTGACCGACTTTTGCGGAAGAGTGACGCTTGCGGAACTCTTCAAGCTCTTTTTCGTTATTGAAAAGAGGCTTGTTGAATGCAAAATTTCCCGTACCCCTATACTTTTCGATCTTTTCTTCTGTTTCCTCAAAATCTATTGATTTATCAGCGCAGAGGGCAGTGCCGAGTGAAACATAGTACAAAGAATTGTCAGGGCATATACCGTTTGTTTTGAGCGCCTTGTCAAAGCCAAGTCTCAGCTGAGGGATGAACGTAAGCGGACCGCCGAGGTATACAATCTTTCCGGTGATTTCTCTGCCCTGCGCAAGACCGGCGATAGTCTGGTTTACTACAGCCATAAAAATACTTGCTGCGACATCTTCCTTTTTTGCGCCCTGATTCAGAAGGGGCTGTATATCCGTTTTTGCAAACACTCCGCAGCGTGAGGCTATGGTATATGTTTTCTCATGCTTTGCCGCAAGCTCGTTCAGATCCTCTATCGGTACATTAAGAAGCGTAGCCATCTGGTCGATGAATGCGCCTGTACCTCCGGCGCACGAACCGTTCATACGAACCTCCATACCGCCTGAAAGGAAAAGTATCTTGGCATCCTCTCCGCCAAGCTCTATTACAACATCTGTGCCGGGGATGAAAGTATTTGCAGCTACCCTTGTCGCATATACCTCCTGTACGAAGTCTATTCCGCAGGCTTCGGCAACACCCATTCCCGCTGATCCGGAAAGCGCAATAACCGCTTCCTGACCTGACGGTATTTTTGTTTTTATCGTTTTCAGAAGTTCAGCTATCTTGCTTGTTATCTGTGAATAATGTCTTTCATATGTTTTGAAAAGTATATTATTGCTTTCGTCAAGAACAACACATTTAACTGTAGTTGATCCGACATCAAGACCTATTCTGACCATTCCTTTTTCTCATCCCTTCCGCTTGTCCTTATAACCCGAACCAAAATCTGCATTCAAGGTAATATTCCAATTCAACATAATATTATATATCAAATTATTCGACAAATTATTCTATATAAGAATTATATCTTTCAAAAAACGAGCAATTTCTGCCAATTGTACAGCTGAAACAGATATATTGAACCAATCACCTTAATAACATATACAATTATGGAAAAACTATTTTTAAGCTCAGCGCTCAGAGTGCAGAGCGCAGAGCTTGTTGTACCAGGCTTTATTCTTCTTTTGTTGGTTCAAAAATATCCCGGTGGTAACTGAAAGCTGACAACTTCCAACTGACAGCTGTTATTATGATATGAGATAAAAAAGTATAGGCTCTGAGCTAATAAAGATTCTTCGTCGCTTAGTTTTTGAAAACATCAGAGTTCATCATTGCTGCCAAGTCAAAAAACGCCCACACTCTTAACAACAGCTCCGCTCCTCAGAATGACAAGTGAGGCGAACTTTTGTAACAACAAAAGAGAAAAAAGTCTGGTATGTCATGCTCTTAGCTCTGCACTCCTAACTCTGAGCTTTATCAACTCCACACTCTGTGTCATCATTGTACATTGCACATTGATCATTAGCTCTGAGCTCTGCACTCTTAGCTCTGAGCTAATTTTATGTTGCAATTTAACGAAAAAAGATATATAATCATTGTTATAGGGAAAACTTAAGATTTTTCAAATGGAGAAT
>CACXDE010000164.1 GCA_902766305.1 uncultured Ruminococcus sp.
AGGCATTTACTTCTCTTCTGCCGGAGATTGTAACTGAATAACAAATCGGTATTGACCTGCGGGAGTTGGGAGAAATTCCGATGCTTCCGCCGTTTTTTCGTGGCATCACATTAAAGACTTGACCGGCTAATAAACATTAGCTATAATAAGGCTAATGCTAATTAGCGAAATGAAGGAAGACATGTCTACTAAAGAGAAGATACTGGATGCGGCATTAACATTATTTGCAGAGAATGGATATGATGGAACAAGTGTGGAGCAGATTGCCAATATTGTCGGAATCAAGCCTCCATCGTTATATAAGCACTATAAGGGAAAAGAGGATATCCTAAATGCACTGATCGATATTGCCGAAGTGCGGTATGAGGAAATGTTTGGATCAGAGAAAAATATCGGGAAAGTGCCGCAGAGCCAGGAAGAATTCATTAAAGTGACTATGAAAAGGATTTCATTTACAATAAAGGACCCTGTAATCCGCAGGACAAGGATGCTTCTTGTCCAGGAACAGTTTAGGAATGAAAGAATCTCTGAGGCTACAACCAGACATCAGCTGGATGGGATACAGAGGATGTTTTCAAGGATCATCAAAGGAATGATGGATGAGGGAATCGTCAAAAATGATGATCCGGAGCTTCTTGCTGTAGAACTCACTGCACCGGCTGTTCTGCAAATAGCAAGGTCAGACAGACAGCCGCAGTGTGAGGAAGAATGTATGGAATACATTGAAAAGCATTTACGACATTTTTGCAAAGTATATATGAGAGAGGATTGATCATATGGATTGTAATAAAGAGGGCTTGTCGTGTTAGGCGAGATAATAGCGATTGTCCGGAAATAAAGTTGTGCGAAAAGGTTGGGGCTATTATCGGAAACAATCCAGATGCACGGGACAGGATCGAAAAAGCCGGGTGTGAATGAAGATAGAATATGTAAGGTATCGTGCAAGGAAGGTAAAAATGGAAACGAAGATAAAAAGGTATGTTGTCTTAAGTTATCTTGTGTTCTGGATTATGGTTTTAGGTATCTGTGGAACGGCAAGTATGGTATTTCACTGCCCGCCGGTTGTGATGCGTATTTTATCAAATGCATGTGCATGGACACCGACAATAGTTCTCCTTGCCGGATTTAAGTATTTTTGTCCGGAAGAGACCGTTAAGGATTTCTATAAAAGAGTATTTGGAGGAAGAATTTCAGCTTTGACCTTGGTAATCGCAGCTCTTATTACCATTTCAGCGACACTTATAACGGTTTTTGTGGTATCTCAAATTCACGGAAGAAAATTTGGCTCATATTGGAGTCTTGGAACGTATCCATTCTGGGCATCGTCTTTGTTTTCTATTACAACCGGTCCGACCGGAGAAGAATCCGGATGGCGTGGATATCTGAGGCCGTACTTAAATGAAAAATACAGTTTTATTAAGGCATCGGTAATACAGGGAGTAATATGGGCATTCTGGCACACGGTACTTTGGTTTGTTGATTCGGATTTTATGGGAATCCAGATGATCCCATATGTCATATCAAATGTTGTTGTCATGACGGGACTTTGTTTTATCATGAATTTTTTTATGGAGAAGCATGACAATCTGATCTACGGTATCGTCATACATTTTTGCTTCAATTTCTTATACTGCTTTCTGAGGGTTGATATTTGGTTCTATGTAGTATTGTCTTTGGCATATCTGATGATAATAGCGGTGATTTGCGGAATAAGAACGCTAAAAGGGGAAGAAGAGAGAAAAAGTGTTCATGTTTAATGAGTTGTTTTGTAATTGTGGGAAAAATGAATAAACGAGTTAGAAAATATATAGGAATTATCGTTGCAATATTGATGTACTATGCGGTTCATGAGGGCGCTCATTTTATCTGTGCTGTTTTTCTTGGAGTATTCAAACAGATAAACATAATGGGGATAGGGGTGCAGATAAGTGATAACAAGAGTAGAGCATATATCTGATGAACAGCTTAGAACAATACGGCAGACCATAGGAGAGGCGTTCGTCTCAAATGAATTATTTCATAATTGGGGAAATGTAGATGAACGTAAGAATGATGTGATTAAATACATGTCAATTTATGTGGACTATGTGTATCAAGCAGGCGAACTTTATGCGAATGAGGATCTGACGGGATTTATTGGACTTGAGGATTCTGCGAAAAAAACGGTGATGCTGCAGATAAAAATGTTACTGAAAATGCTCATAAGGCTTAGATTTACAAGGCTAAGAAGTCTTATGGCTTTTGCCGGACAGATAAGAAAATCAAACGTATCATATGCGAAGCAGAGACACTATGAAACGCTGCTGGTCTGTATCCACAAGGCTTATCAAGGGAAAGGTCTTGCTACGGAACTTATAACATTTGCCAAGAAAAAAGCGGATGCAGCCGGAATTCCGCTGATATTTGATACAGATATGGAGAAGTATGCAAGAATGTATCAATATTTGGGATGTGATTTATATAATACCGTAACAGCGGATAATGGTGTAACGAGATACAGTTTATGTTATAAACCAAGGAAAATGGCGGCATTTTGTAATGATGGAAAATAGCTGTAGAAGAAAAAACAGAAAGGTGTTTCTCTGATATCTGGTCAGTGGTTTCGTTGTATGAAAATGAGTTAAAGCGTGATCCATACAGGATATGGGGATTGAACCAGGACGAATGCAACTGAAAATAGCAAAATTATGAGGATAATGATGGTTGAGATTAGACAAATCCTCATTTGTGGAGGCTTTAGATTTCCAGATGGAGAAAATGATAAAGAATATGATTCGCTTTGCTCAAAGCAAACTTGGCAGCACAGAGTATGCAGGCTGGTGCCTTGCATTTATTGAGG
>CACXDE010000165.1 GCA_902766305.1 uncultured Ruminococcus sp.
AATCCCTCGACAAGGGGTGAATTTCAAAACAGTCCGGTGGACTGTTTTGAAAGAGGGGACGCCCTGGGAAAGAGGGCGTCCCCTTGCAGCGTTCATAAAGAAGACTGACTCACTGCCGTAAGGCAGTGAACTTTATAATTTGCAAATTACAAAAATAATAGCTTTTACATCGTATATACATGGGAATAATACGCTTTTTTAGTGCGACAGCCCCTTGCTTATTTTGAATCAATTTTTTAAAGCAGATTTCATTTCCTTTACAAATTCACCAACTTTAGCGGGAGATTTTTCTTTGTACTCTCCGATTATCTTTACAATAGCTGAACCGACTATAGCACCGTCTGACAGATCAGCCATCTTTTTCGCCTGAGCCGGGTTTGAAATGCCGAAGCCTATAGCGCAGGGAATATCTGTATTTTTTCTGACAACATCTACAATAGCACCTAAATCCGTTGTGATCTCACTTCTTGTTCCTGTTACTCCGAGACTTGAAACAATATAGAGAAATCCCTTTGCTTCCTTTGCTATCATTGATATTCTTTCCTCCGAAGTAGGCGCAACAAGTGAAATGAGGTCTACATCGTATTTTTCACATACCGGCAGAAATTCATCTCTTTCCTCAAAAGGCAGATCAGGAAGTATTATGCCGTCAATTCCTATCTCATTGCACGTTCCTATAAACTTTTCCGCACCGTAGGAGAATACAACATTTGCATATGTCATGAACACCATAGGAACGCTTACAGTCTCTCTGATCTTGCGCACCATATCAAATATTTTGTCAGTGGTGACTCCGCCTCTTAATGCTCTTTCACTTGCCTCCTGAATGACAGGTCCTTCAGCCGTAGGGTCAGAGAATGGTATTCCCAATTCTATCAGGTCAGCGCCGTTTGCTGTGGCTTCTGTTACGCAGGCTATGGTTGTATTCAGGTCAGGGTCTCCGCAGGTGATAAAGGGGATAAAAGCCTTTCCGTTTTTGAACGCATTTTTTATGTTACTCATTGATATTTTCACCTCTGTATCTTGCTATTGCGGCACAGTCCTTATCGCCTCTGCCTGAAACTGTTACTACTATTATCTTGTCCCTTCCAAGTGTTGGGGCTATTTTCATAGCGTGGGCAATTGCATGGGCGGATTCTATTGCCGGTATGATTCCTTCTGTTCTTGAAAGATATTCAAAAGCGTTTACTGCTTCATCATCAGTAATGGCAACATATTCCGCTCTGCCGGTGTCATGCAGATTTGCGTGTTCAGGTCCTACACCGGGGTAATCAAGTCCGGCTGATATAGAATATACCGGTGCTATCTGTCCGAAATTATCCTGACAGAAATACGACTTCATTCCATGGAAGATTCCTATTTTTCCCGTAGAAATAGTTGCCGCTGTTTCAAAGGTATCTATACCTCTGCCGGCAGCTTCACAGCCGATAAGACGTACCTGTTTGTCTTCTATGAAGTAATAGAAGCTTCCTATTGCGTTTGAACCTCCGCCGACACAGGCTAATACTGCGTCCGGTAGTCTTCCTTCCTTTTCCATGATCTGCTGCTTTATCTCCTTGGAAATAACAGCCTGAAAATCTCTTACGATAGTGGGGAAGGGGTGAGGTCCCATAACAGAGCCGAGACAATAATGAGTATCATCTATTCTTCTTGTCCATTCTCTCATAGCCTCTGATACAGCGTCCTTGAGTGTTTTTGTACCAGTTGTCACCGGAACAACGGTTGCGCCTAAAAGTCTCATACGGTATACATTGAGTGCCTGCCTTTTTGTATCCTCCTCGCCCATATATACAACGCATTCCATTCCCATAAGCGCAGCAGCCGTAGCAGTAGCCACACCATGCTGACCAGCGCCTGTTTCAGCAATAAGTCTTGTTTTACCCATTTTCTTTGCCAGAAGCGCCTGTCCTAAAACGTTGTTTATCTTATGCGCGCCGGTGTGATTGAGGTCTTCTCTTTTCAGATATATCTTCGCGCCGCCAAGATCCTCAGTCATCTTTTTTGCGTAATAAAGTCTTGACGGTCTTCCGGCATAATCATTGAAAAGTGTTTGCAGTTCATTATTGAAATCGGGGTCGTCCTTATAATGGTCGTATGCGCTTTCAAGCTCTATTATCGCATTCATAAGTGTTTCAGGGATATACTGACCGCCGTGTATCCCAAATCTTCCTTTTTTACCCATTTTTTACTCTCCTTATTAAAAAAAATCAAAGGCAGTAACTGACAAACTGTTTCATTTTTTCAGGATCTTTTCTGCCGTCAGTTTCTATTCCTGAGCTGACATCCACTGCAAATGGATGAAGCTTGTTTATTGCTTCGGAAATATTGTTTACTGTCAGCCCTCCGGCAAGGAAATAATCTCTGTTTACATCAAAAAGCAGTGACCAGTCGAAAGCCTTTCCTTCTCCTTTGCCGGCATCAAGAAGTATATGATCCGCAGTACTCTTTTCGGCGTTTATGATATCCTCAGCAGTTCTTATCTGAAAAGCCTTTATTATCTGACAATCAGTAAACTCACGCAGCTTTTTTATATAGCTCTCATCTTCATCACCGTGCAGCTGTACAGCGTCAATTATTTTTTCTTCAAGCAGCTGTAATATTATGTCAATTTCTTCATTCACAAAAACACCTACAGCAGATATTCCGGGGGATAAAAGCTCTTTAAGCTGTTTTGCCTGTTCTTTTGAAACATACCGTCTGCTTTTTTTGGCAAACACAAATCCGATATAATCAGGTCTGAGTATATTAACGGCTTCAATATCTTCTGTCCGTGTCAGACCGCAAAGCTTTATCCTTGTCATACAGACTTTCCTTTCAGCATAAGCAGAGTTTCTTTTTTATTTTCAGATCTCATAAGCGTTTCACCAATAAGAACAGCATCAGCGCCCATACTTATTATTCTTTTTATATCATCATGACAGCGTACTCCGCTTTCTGATACAAACAATACATTATCAGGTATTTTTTCCCTCAATCTCTGACTATTTTCCGTGTCTACAGAAAAGTCTTTCAGATTTCTGTTATTAACGCCAATTATTTTTGCGCCGCATGATACGGCAGTTTCAGCTTCTTTTTCATCATGTATTTCAACAAGAGCAGAAAGACCAAGCTCGTCACAAATTCTGATGTAATCACAAAGCTGTTTTTCAGTCAGTATTGATACGATAAGAAGTACAGCAGATGCGCCAAGCACTTTTGCTTCATATATCATATATTCGTCAACAACAAAATCCTTGCGCAAAGTGGGAATGCTTATTTTTTTTGATACATTTTCCAGGTATTCGTTATTGCCTAAAAACCACTTTGGTTCTGTCAGAACTGAAACGGCGTCTGCACCGGCGCTTTCATATTCCGCTGCAATTTTGACCGGATCAAAATCCTCTGATATCAGACCTTTTGAGGGGGATGCTTTTTTGCATTCAAGGATAAAAGACAGTTCCGGCTTTCTCAGTGCATTTTCAAACTTAAGATCACCCTTTGGAATAAGCAATGCTTTTCTTTTTATTTCTTCAAGCGGAACATTTTTTTCAGCAGTCAGAACACGTTCCTTTGCATGGTCGGCTATGGTATCTAAAATAG
>CACXDE010000166.1 GCA_902766305.1 uncultured Ruminococcus sp.
CCTTTCAGGGGAGGCTTTTATTCAGTGACATGCTTGATTATCTGAAAGAAGAATAAAGTCTGGTATGTCATGCTCTGGACTCTGCACCCTTAGCTCTGAGCTTATTTAGTAACGTGGTTGATGAGTCCGCCGTCCTTGATGATGCCCTGAATGAAGGGAGGAAACGGCTCAGCCTGATAGGTCTTGCCTGTTGTGTGATCGGTGATAATGCCCGTGTCGAAATCAACCTCAACATCATCGCCGGCTTTTATCTCCTTTGCGGCAGCGTCACATTCAAGTATCGGAAGACCGATATTTATTGAATTGCGGTAGAATATGCGTGCAAAGGTTGAAGCGATAACGCAGCTGATACCTGACGCTTTTATAGCGATGGGCGCATGCTCCCTTGACGAACCGCAGCCGAAATTTTTCTCGGCTACCATGATATCGCCCTCTTTGACCTTCTTTGTAAAGTCAATGTCGATATCCTCCATGCAGTGGGACGCTAATTCTTTATGCGAACTGGTATTAAGATATCTTGCAGGGATGATAACATCCGTGTCAACATTATCTCCGTATTTATGTACTGTACCGTGAGCTTTCATATTAATATAACCTCCTCAGACTTTAGCAGGATCAGTAATATATCCCTTTACCGCACTTGCAGCAGCAACCGCCGGACTTGCAAGGTAAACCTCGGACTCAACATGACCCATTCTGCCGACAAAGTTTCTGTTTGTCGTGGAAATTGCCTTCTCGCCCTTTGCAAGAATACCCATGTGACCGCCAAGACACGGACCGCAGGTAGGTGTGGATACAACTGCACCGGCTTCTATGAATATATCGAAAAGACCCTCGTGCATAGCCTGTAAATAAACATTCTGTGTACCCGGAATGATTATGCAGCGCACACCCTTCGCAACCTTTTTGCCCTTGAGAATCTCCGCAGCGGCTCTCAGGTCGGATATTCTGCCGTTTGTGCATGATCCGATAACAGCCTGATCTATCTTTACCTCTGTCTCCCCTATCTCGTCAACAGTTCTCGCATTTTCCGGCAAATGCGGGAATGCAACTGTCGGACGCAGAGAGCTGAGATCAATAACATATTCCTCGTCATATTCCGCATCATCATCCGCAAAATATTCCTTCGGCTCGCCCTTGAATCTGTCCTTGATATATTCCCTTGTGATATCGTCAACCGGGAATATACCATTCTTTGCGCCGGCTTCAATAGCCATATTTGCAATACAAAGTCTGTCGTCTATATTGAGGTACTGCAAGTCGTCTCCGAAAAATTCCATTGACCTGTACAAAGCACCGTCAACGCCTATTTTTCCTATTATATGCAGTATTACATCCTTGCCGCTGATGAACGGCGCCGGCTTGCCTGTCAGTACAAACTTTATAGCTGACGGAACCTTGAACCATGCCTTGCCGCTTATCATTCCTGCTGCCATATCTGTAGAGCCTACGCCTGTAGAAAATGCGCCGAGTGCGCCATATGTACAGGTGTGACTGTCTGCACCTATGCACAAGCTTCCAGGTCCTACAAGACCCTTTTCAGGAAGAAGTGCGTGTTCTATGCCCATCTGTCCCACATCGAAAAAGTTCTTTATATCATATTTGTCAGCAAAGCGTCTTGTCTGGGCGCACTGCTCCGCAGCCTTGATATCCTTGTTCGGTGTGAAGTGATCCATTACCAGAGCAATTTTTGTGTTGTCAAAAACTGAATCTGCCTTTGAATCGTTCATAACATTGATTGCAACCGGTGAAGTGATATCATTTCCCAAAACCATATCAAGCTGCGCTTCGATCAGCTGTCCTGCCTTGACTGAATCCAGTCCGGCATGGGCAGCCAATATTTTTTGTGACATCGTCATTCCCATAGTTATATAGCCTCCTGCTTTATTATTTAATGTTCGTGTTGGTTGTTCTCAAAAAGCTCATGATAAAACCGTATGTTTTCATCCTCTGTAGAATACAGTATTTCGCCGTATTCCTCGTCACTGCCAAGCATGAACTGATCTATGACTTCCGGATTTCCATGAGTTATATCTATAGTAAGATCATCGTTTATGACATACTTAATAGTGCTGTCATATCCGCCTAAATTCAGAAGTCCGTTTCCGTCTTCCTTTAAGTCAAGATACGCACCGTAATACCATGCGTCCTTGTCGGCATGGGGGACATATTCCTCCGGCGATTTTCCGTATCTTGTACCATCCATATACATCCACATACCCTTTGAAAGCTTATCCTTCGCCTCGTCCTTTGTATTAACTATAACAGGATAAAGAGTGTATTCATCTTCAGACGTATCAGATACAGCAGCGGAGTTTTTTTCTTCTGTTTTGCTGGTATTATTATTCTCAGCACTTTCGCCGCAGCTGCCAAGAATAATGACGGTGGCAAACACCAAAGCTGCGATTTTACCTGAATGTTTCATATCATCCCTCCGACACACCATGATCCTGTCAGCTAATACTATATTTTAAATTGCACCGCCGAAACGGTTTATGCCGCTTTGACGGTGCTATTTTATCAGTCTTTGAAAAGATTTTTAACTTTATCAAAGAAGCTTGACCTCTTCTGATAATTCTTGGTCGAACAGCTTCTGTCAAAATCCCTGAGTATCTTTCTCTGCTCATCTGAAAGATTTCTCGGCACTTCAACAATGACCTTTACATACTGGTCGCCCCTGCCCTTAGCGTTAAGGTGCTGTATACCCTTGCCCTTAAGCTTGAAAATATCTCCCGGCTGAGTTCCCGGATGAACCTGATAGCTTGCCTTTCCGTCAAGAGTAGGTACAATCACCTCATGCCCAAGCGCTGCCTGTGTAAATGTGAGCGGTATCTCGCACCATACATCGTCGCCCTTACGCTCAAACAATTCATGCTTTTTGACGTTTACATATACATGAAGGTCGCCTGCCGGACCGCCGTTATAACCGCTGTTTCCGTGTCCGCCTATACTCAGTATCTGATCCTGACTTATACCGGCCGGAACAGTAACCGTCACCGTCCGCTGTGAACGTATGCGTCCCACACCCGTACACTTCGGGCACGGCTTTTCTATTACCTTACCCTTTCCACGACACTTCTCACAAGCCTGTGATGTCTGTACAACTCCGAAAGGAGTACGCTTCTGGGTAGTTACCTGACCCTTTCCGTTACAATCAGGACAGGTCTTCATCTTTGTGCCTTCTGACGCACCCGTACCCTTACAATCCTTACAGGTCTCAACATTCTGGTATGTAACCTCTTTTTTACAGCCCTTTGCTGCTTCCTCAAAAGAAATAGTGACAGTCGCTTCAACATCAGAACCCTTTCTCGGTGCATTCTGATTTCTCGGATTCCTTCCGCCGAAGCCGCCGAAGAAGCTGTTGAAAATATCTCCGATATCAATATCCTGACCGAACGGACTGCCTGCGCCGTATACTGTCGAGCCTGCGCCGTAATTCGGATCAACTCCGGCAAAGCCAAATCTGTCATATCTCGATCTCTTTTCCTTATCCGAAAGCACCTCATATGCTTCGTTGACTTCCTTAAACTTAGCCTCAGCTTCTTTATTTCCCGGATTAAGGTCGGGATGATATTTTTTCGCCTGCTTTCTGAAAGCCTTTTTTATCTCGTCATCAGATGCACCCTTCTGTAATTCGAGAACCTCGTAATAATCTCTTTTATCTGCCAAAATAACACACCCCGGTCTCTAAGTAATGCACAATTCATAATGCACAATTCATAATTGGCGTGACTTCCACCGTCCGGAAGAGTCTGGCAATTATTATCATGCAGCAACTATAAGCAACCAAAAGGGAAAACCATAACGGCTTTCCCTATGGCGGAACATTTATATTATATCACGAAAATCAATTATCGTCAACATCTTTGAAATCAGCGTTGTAAACACCGTTTTCATCAGTATGCGGAGCCTGCTGTGCAGCTGCGCCCTGAGCCGCTGCATCCTGATACAGCTTTTCGCTTACAGCATACATTGTCTTCTGGAGATCATCCTTTGCTGACTGGATAGCATCCATATCTGTACCCTTAAGAGCTGTCTTTACAGCCTCAAGCTTGCTGTTGAGTGTATCCTTATCGCTGTCTGCGATATGATCGCCGTTTTCGCTGAGAAGCTTTTCAACTGCATAAACGAGGTTTTCAGCTTCGTTTCTCTTGTCAACCTCTTCTCTGCGCTTCTTGTCCTCAGCAGCATACTGCTCTGCATCCTTGATAGCCTTCTCAATATCGTCCTTATTCATGTTTGTGCTGGATGTGATAGTAATGTGCTGCTCTCTGCCTGTACCGAGATCCTTAGCGGATACATTAACGATACCGTTAGCGTCTATATCAAATGTAACCTCGATCTGCGGAACGCCTCTCATAGCCGGTGCGATACCGTCAAGAACGAAGATTCCGAGCTGCTTGTTGTCTCTTGCAAACTCACGCTCACCCTGAAGAACATTTACTTCAACCTGTGTCTGGTTATCAGCAGCAGTTGAGAAGATCTGGCTCTTCTTTGTCGGGATAGTTGTA
>CACXDE010000167.1 GCA_902766305.1 uncultured Ruminococcus sp.
TATGTATTCCGCTGCTTTTCAGCATAGAAAAGGTATCCCTTGCACTGTGGCCTATTGCAAGTATGGCTGAGTCCGTGTCTATAGTATAAGCTGTATTGTTTTTTATATATGTCACGCCAGTCAGATTTCCGTTTCTCTGATTTATCCCTGACAGCTGAGCTTCAAATATTACCTGTCCTCCAAGCTGTATTATCTCGTTTCTGATATTCTTTACAGTAATTTTTAATTTGTCCGTACCTATGTGAGGTTTAGCAAGATACAGTACATCCTCCGGCGCACCGTGAGATACAAATTCTTCAAGAACCTTGCGTATGCGCTTGTCCTTTGTTCCTGTATTCAGTTTGCCGTCAGAAAAAGTACCTGCGCCGCCTTCTCCGAACTGAACATTCGATACGGTATCAAGCTCAGCACCTGACCAGAAAGCTCTTACATCCTTTGTACGGGAATCGACATCCCTGCCTCGTTCTAATATGATCGGTTCAAGACCTGCCCGGGCAAGGATAAGTCCGGCAAAAAGTCCGCACGGACCTGTACCTATTATGACAGGTATTTTTTCTGTCTTTTTGCATACAGGCTGTTCATAAATATACTGCTGAACTATCTTTGCAGAGGATATTCTTTTTACTGCTTTTTCCTCTGAACCGTATAATTCAATATCAAGCGACGCTTCAAAATGTATCTGATCCTTTTTCCTTGCGTCAACGCTTCTTTTGAAAAGTGATACGCTTCTGATATTTTTTTCGTTTATTTTCATCGCCTTTGCGGCGAAGTATTCAAGAGTTTTTTCCGCATAGTCAAGGGGGAGAGAAACATTATTTATTCTTATCATCACTATCACCTGTTTATATTTTTCGCCGCTAATATACCGCTGCCAAAGGCAAAGTGTATATTATATCCTCCGCATATGCCGTCTGCGTCAAGCATTTCACCGCATATGAACAGGTTCTTTACCTTACGGCACATCAAAGTCTTAGGGTCAATAACATTGCTGTCATAACCTCCGGCGCATACCTGAGCGTTTTTGAAGCTTCCGGCACATGACGGAGTGAACATAAAAGCCTTTACATTGTCTGCTATTTTACTGAGATCATCTTCATCAAGATCACGGCAGCTGCGCTCAGAAACTCTGCTGACTTTTACTAAAGTTTCGGAAAGCTTCTGATTAAGGGCGGCTGAAAGTATATTTTTACAGCTGTCGTCCCCGAAAATACTTCTGCATTTCCGGAGATACCCGATTATATCACTATGGCTGTATCCCGGCATAAGATCAAGAGTTATGCTGATTTTTTTGCATGTATTTCCGCTGACAGTTCCCAGGGCAAAAAATTCGTTTACATACCTCGAAATATTAAAAACGCATATTCCTGATATTCCTGTATCAGTAAACTGTATTTCTCCCGGTTCGCTTATTATGTTTTTTCCGTCAGCATAAAGGTTAACTGTGCCCTTTGCCCTTATGCCTTTCAGGGTACTGTATTTTTCCCTGCATTCAACAGGACAAAGCGAGGGAAATGTCCTGACATCGTTCAGACCAAGACGGGAAAGCAAATCATATCCGCTGCCGTCTGCCCCAAGATACGGTGCAGCTCTTGAACCGGAGGCAAAGATAATATTCTCTGCATAGATATTGTCTGTTTTTGAGGAAATATGAAAAAGACCGTTTTCTTTTTTTATATCACAAATTGCAAATTCAGACAGTATATCAACATTCAGAGCTTTGAGTTTCCTTTTCAGGCATTCAAGAACCGTATCCGCACGGTTGCTGTATGGGTATATTCTTCCCTCACTGTCAGTATACAGAAGAAGACCGAGAGAACGGTAAAATCTTTCTGCACGTTCCTTTGTATAGAATTTCAGTACACTGTCAATAATTGCCCTGTCGCCGTGATAGAATTTCGGTGACATATTTGTATTGCCGATATTGCACCGCCCGTTTCCGGAAGCAAGGAGTTTTCTTCCGGGCTTGTTCTGTTTTTCTAAAATTATGACTTTGTTTCCTTTTTTGCCGCCGGCTTCTATTGCTGCCGACATTCCCGAAATTCCGGCGCCTATCACGGCTGTATTTACCTTTATATTCATGAAATA
>CACXDE010000168.1 GCA_902766305.1 uncultured Ruminococcus sp.
TCGGGAGGAAAGGCATATCCTTTTACGCTCATTCTTTCCGAATACATTTTTATCATTTTGTCGGCAATATCCTTTACAGCTTTTCTTACCCTTGATTTTGATTTTGCCCATTCTGTTCCGCCAAGCTTGCTAAGACGTACTGTAGAATCTTCCTTGGGACCGATATATTTTGATATCATATCAAGCTGGGTGACAGGAACGAAAAGACTAGAACCGCCGGCATATTTTATTATAATATAGTCCTTGACTATACCATGTATTTCTTTTTTTTGTACACCCTGAAACAGACCTATTCCATGATTTGCATGAACCACATAATCTCCGGGAGAAAGCTCTGCAAGGCTGAATATAGCACCCTTTTTGTTTTTCTTCTTTTTCTTTTGCCTGTCGGCTGACCTTGATGAAGACGCATGAGTATGCGCAATAAGACAGAATTTCGCCGATGGATATTCAAAGCTTGCGCTCAGACATCCAGGAGTTACATATATTCCTTCTCCCTCAAGCACAGCATTTTCTGACAGAAGACGGGCGCTGATGTTTTTTGCCAACAGGTCGTTATAAACAGTTTCCGCATTCTTTTTTGTACCTGAAAGTATGACAATGGTATTGCTTGTCACCCTTATGGTTTCAAGATCTTCGCAGAGTACATTTATTGATCCGCTCCACAGTGAAAGCTGTTTTGCTGTAAAATTGACAAGCTCTCTCAGCGGCAGCTCGCAGCTTCCTCTTGTAAAGTTGTCAATAAAAACAGTGTCCCTCTGTCTTAATGCGTCAAGATGTTCGTCCCATTCAAAATAAAACTTATCAAGCCCTCTGACGAGAACACCCTCCTTTTTATAGTCGGAAAGGTCTTCACTCCAGCGCAGAAGCAGGGAACGTATCCTGTCTTTCAGCGCAGGCTGTTCGGATACAAATACTATCTCGTTCTCGTTTATATAATCGTACAGACAGGCAGGGGTATCATATATCATACTGTAATACTTGTCTATTGAAGTTATTCTGCTGCCTGATCTTATTTTTTCTGCTTCGCCTTTCATTATCTCCTTTGCCGCAGCAGCATACGGACCTCTGACAGACGATGCCTTTTTGAGTATCTTGTCAGCAAGCGCACTGCTGTCATCATAAAGAATCTCGCTTGAAGGTGTAAGCGTGATTGAATCAACACGGTCGGTGCGTCTCTGAGTTTCAATATCAAATTCACTGATAGTATCTATTTCGTCGCCCCAGAATTCAACACGATAAGGCTTGCCGGAAGTCGGCATGAAAAAGTCAAGTATGCCGCCTCTTACAGAAAACTGTCCGCTGCCCTCTACCTGTTCAGCACGGACATATCCGCAGGAAGTCAGTATCCTTATAAGCTTTTCAGGAGATATTTCAGTTCCTTCTTTGACAGTTACCGCTGAATTTCTGAGTATTTCCGGCGGTATAGTATATTGCAGTGCAGCGTCTGCGCAGGCAATCAGAACATCGCATTCTCCGTTCATCCATGAAAATAAGGCTCCTATCCTCTGATGTGAAAATTCTCCGGATATTCCTTCTATCTCACGGTAATTCATATCTCTTGAAGGGTAGTACAATGCTCTTACACCCATAGCCTTCAGATCTTCGCAAAGTCTTGAAGCCTCAGCCTCATCCGAAGCAAGGACAAGACCTCTTCTTCCAAGTCTGCCGCACATAGAATATATCAGATGCGCCTTATGCACAGCAGAAAGACCTGTAGCCATAGCAGGAGTTCTGCCGCTGTCTACAGCCCTTTCAAGCGTTCTGTATTCTTCCGTACCAAACAGTACATCTCTTAAAAACTTCATACTTTACCTCAAATTAAGAATTATACAGGTTCATAGCCTTGTCTGTCTGACCGCCGATCATCAGCTCCGCAGCGTCACAAGCCTTGTCAGCTGTTTCTATAAGCGTCTTATACTCTGATTCGGTGAAATGTGAAAGCACCCAGTCGGCAAGATCCCATTTTTCAGGCTTGTGCCCCACACCTAATTTTATGCGCGGGAACTGATCGCTGCCTGAAAGA
>CACXDE010000169.1 GCA_902766305.1 uncultured Ruminococcus sp.
CTTGCCGGCTTCAAGCAAAACTATATCGCCGACAACAAGATCCTCGGATGATATTTCCTTTGTTTCACCGTCACGGATAACTGTAGCTTTCAGAACAGACATCTTTTTCAGTGCGTCAAGTGCCTTTTGCGCCTTGCCCTCCTGAACAACACCTATTATTGCATTAGCTATTACAACTATCAGCATAATAACAGATTCGCCGTAATCACCCAGTATTATTGAAATAATAATAGCGGCGGCAAGTATTGCATTCGTGAAATTCAGTATCTGTTCAAGGAACATCTGAAATACTGTTTTCGGTTTTTCTTCTTTTAATTTGTTTTTTCCGTTTTCAGAAAGCCTTTTTTCGGCTTCCTGTTGAGTAAGGCCTTTGTACGTTTCCAATATTTACCACCCTTTATAATAATGTTCTGAAAAACAGGATAAAGTATACAACAATATCCTGTAATAATTATTATTTTACAACACTTTTTTCAAAAAATCAATATCCATGGAAATTTATGTAATAATAAGGCTGATTTTTATCCCCTGAAAACATCAGCTATTGCAAAAAGGTATATAAATGTGTTATAATTACCGTATCTCAAAAAATATTAAGAAATTTGATCAGTACAGATCAATGTTTTTTTATTCAATTATTCAGGAAGGATCGGTTATGGCTAAAAAATTTTTCTTTACAGTCAATCTTCTGATCAGAAGCGATGCTAATATAAAAAAAGCAATAAACTCTGTGATAGGCGACGAAAAATTCTTCCGTCAGAATATTCAGCTCATACTTATAGACACCATCGGAACTCTTATTTCAACAGAAATATGCGCCCAGTACAGTGCTCTTCATCCGGATAATATCTTTTTTGTAGATGCAGTGGGCGAGTCTATTCCTAACGCATACAATTATGCCTCTGCCCTGTCTTCCGGAAGGTATGTATCATATATAGACAATTACGGCAGCTATTCTCCCCGGGCATTTGTAATGCTGTCTGGAATGCTAAAAAGCGGAAGAGTACCGATTTTCTGTATGAATCCGGAGCTGTGCCTGCCTTCAATGGAAATAAAACCATATGCAGAAGGATTTGTAAGCGGCACAATCCATCTTAAAGATACGCCTGATAAATTCATACTGTTCTTGGGAGCATATCTGTTTAACAGGAAAATCGTATCAAAAATGAAGTTTGATTCATCACTTCGTTTTCATTATGATGTAAAGTTTCTGATAGACGCTCTTAAAAAAACAAATAATTATGTTTATTCTGAAAAGTGCAGCTATATCTCCAGCGCCCCGTGCGAATATGATGTGCAGAGATATGAACCGCAGTATTCCGGAGCATTTTATACAAAGTCAGTGGAAAACTTTATTATACCAATGCTGAGAACAAAGGGACGCTCAGATTTTGTTATGTACATGATGATGTATCTGCTTGAAGTAAAATTCGCTCTTAACGCTGACGATGAATATAAGAAGGTAGTTATCGGAAGCCATGTAAAGGAATTTTTTGAAAGCTGTTCAAAAGCACTGTACTATATTGATGATACCGTTATACTTAACAGACGTTTATGTGAACTCAGCGGTCTTGATGAAGAAATGCCCTTCCGTTTTATACGCATGAAAAGGCGAAATATAAATCTTCGTCCAGGCATAGATGTCTTTCCGCCGGATCAGACTGTTGTCGGAAAATACAGAGTATCGGAAAACCGTATTGCCGCTCTTCCCTTGTCCGGAGAGTTTGTCTGTCATATTGACGGAGTTCTTTTGTCACGTTCAAAAAACATTACCGCTGATATCAGGATACTGAACTACGACAAGGAAGCAATGTATTTTGACGCTGTACTTGATGGCTGTTCCTTCATGGATGAAAGTGAATTTGAATTATCACTTTCCTACAACGGCGAAAAAACACCAGTGATTAAAAGCCAGGTTTACACGATGAAAAAATTCTTCGGACAGTCTTTTCTTAAGAAATATGCCTTTCGTTTTTTTGTTCCGTTTACGAAAAACCGCATAGATGTCGCAACCCTTCATTTTAAATATAAAAAGCTGTCCTTCAGGATCGATATGTCGTTCAGCTCGATATACTCAAAACTTAACGAAAACCTTAAAGGCTCCTATGCTCTGATGAACGATAAGGTAGTGACCTATGACAAAAACAGCAAAAGCCTTGTAATTAAAACCGCTACAGAAAGTCTGCTTACAATATCAGAATCCAGACTTCTCGGTGAAATATTAAAAAGATCCGGTTTGCGTGAACGTATAAAATACCAGGCTGTGCGCAGCATGTCAAAAAAAATATCCAAGAACAACCGTAATAAGAAAATAATATTATTTTACGAGGATCAGGGAATAAACTACAACGGAAGTCTGCTGTTCAGATATTTCAAAAGACATCCCCACGAAAGCTTTGTACCTTATATCTGCGTGAAAAAGGATTCACTTGAGCACAGCTTCCTTGTAGATAATGATTATGACAATATTCTTGAAAAAGGCTCTCAGAAAGCAAAAAGCATAGCATTGGCGGCAGATATAATTTTTGCGGAAGACTGCGACCCGTATTCCTCCATTGGCTTTGACGCTAAGGACATGGTCTATCTGAGGGATATGATAAAAGCGGAAACCTTTTCTGTGAAAAACTACTTCGTAACCTACGAAAGCGCACAGTATAATAACCGTCTGCGCGATAATACACAGGTCGTATTCTGCGCTTCAGAAAGAGAAAAAGAAAATCTCCTGCTGCCGATATATGACTACAGCGAAGATCTGATAAAAGTCGCAGGCAATGCTGTACTTGACGCTGTCAGCGACAAAAGAGAAAAGATTATCCTTATAGCACCGGGAAAAAGAAAGCTTTTCCGTATATACGAAAATTCAAGCTACTACCGTTTTACTGAAAGCTCTTTTTTCAAAGCATATAACGAACTCCTTTCAGACAAGGAACTGCTGAAAAAGTGTCATGCTTTGGGATGGTCTATAGCAGTACTGATGCCTGAATCAGTAGAAAAATATGCCGCTCTCTTCCCTAATAATCCTGACATAAATGTTTACCCGTACAATGAACAGACTGAATCTGCACTGCTGTCAAGAGCAAGCGTGCTTGTTACAGATTATTCTGATCTCCAGTACCGCTTTGCTTATCTTGGAAAAACTGTGCTGTATTTCTTCCCGCAGGGTCTGCCGATAAACTCTGAACACAAGGGCGAAGGCATAACCAGAAACGGATTCGGAGAGGTTCTCTTTGAAAAAGAAGAATTATGTTCAAGGCTTATGGACGGTATGGAAAGCAATTTTGATAATTCTGTGAAATATGAAAACCGCATACACAAGTTTTTCAAGGAAATTGACAAAGGTAACTGCCGCCGCATATATGAACAGACACTCAGAATAATAAAAAGAATGTGATTATAGCAATAAATAAACGCACCGAAAGTTACGTTTTCAATGCTTCCGGCAGCTTAATTGTTGGCTATTGAACAAACCCAAACAAACTGAAAAACCAAAGTTAAAAGTTTCGCTCAAGCCTTTTCAAAGGCTTGCAGGTTCAGGGCAGTGCCCTGGTCGCTGCGAAGCAGCGAAACAAGTGTGAGAATCCCTCGACAAGGGGTGAATTTCAAAACAGTCCGGTGGACTGTTTTGAAAGAGGGGACGCCCTGGGAAAGAGGGCGTCCCCTTGC
>CACXDE010000170.1 GCA_902766305.1 uncultured Ruminococcus sp.
GGACAGCTTTATGATAAGCGGCTTTTTGCAGTATGGTCTGACAGCAGCGGTTATCCTTTCTACCGACTCAGGCGATGTACCGAACTGCGCTCCGCCCTCCTTGACGTTAGGACAGGAAATATTCAGCTCTATCATATCCACATACGTATCAGACAGGATTTCGCATATCCGGCAATAATCCTCCTGTGTGCTGCCGGCTGCATTTGCAATAACAACTGTATTCTGCTTTTTCAGCCACGGAAGCTCCACATTTATAAAATGCTCCACTCCCGGATTCTGAAGCCCCACAGCATTCAGCATACCCATAGGCGTTTCAGCAATTCTTGGCGGCGGATTGCCGGGACGTTCCTTAAGCGTTGTACCCTTGCAGGAGATACCGCCGAAAACAGACAGAGGATACAGCTCTCCGTATTCGTGTCCGAAGCCTATAGTACCAGACGCTGCAATTATAGGGTTGTCAAATTCAACACCGGCTATATTTACGCTAAGATCAGCCATTACCACTTCACCTCCTCTGCCCTGAAAACAGGACCGTCCTTACATACGTGCTTATATGTGAAGCTCCCGTCCGGTCTGTTCACCGCGACCGCACAGCCAAGACAAGCGCCCACACCGCATGCCATACGCTGTTCAAGAGATACAAAGCATTCCTTTCCGTGCTCCTTAGCCATAGCAGCAATATTTCTGAGCATTGGAGTAGGTCCGCAGGCACATATCGTATCTATTTCGTCAATTACTTCTTTCAGAGCATCCGTAACAAAGCCGTGTATGCCATAGCTTCCGTTGTCAGTAGCTTCTATCAGCCGGCAGCCTGTTTTTTTGAAATCCTCCGTAAGGATAACGGCGCTCTTATCACGAAAACCGTTTATAACAATACTTCCCTCACCGGCTTTTCTGGTGCTGTAAAGCATAGGGGGAACACCGATACCGCCGCCGATAAAGGCAATTTTCTTATCCAAAGGGATATCAAAGCCATTTCCGAGAGGACATATCATGTTCAGGGTACTGCCCTCCTTCATTTCAGAAAGGATACGTGTTCCCTCTCCCCTCACCTCAAAAACAAGACGTATAATATCTCCCTGTACGTCACAAACAGATATGGGACGGCGAAGTGTCTTACCCGGAACAAGGAGATGGGCAAACTGTCCCGGCTTTGTCATTTCAGCCAGAGCGGCATTTTTCAGCCGAAAATCAAAGATAGTCTGAGTCAGCTGTTTTTTTTCTGCTATCAGACAATCCTGCGCGTCAAATTTCATACGATCAGTCCTTTATTAAAATGTCAGCTTTTACCGGCAAATGATACAAAAAAACGTCATCACTGCCATAAATCAGCCTATATTCAGTTATATTATAGCACATATTACTCAGCTGTACAATGTAGAAATCAAAAAGAAATAAGTGGAATTTTTTCCCCAGTCGGAAGTTTTAAGTTGTAAGTTGTAAGTTGACAGTTAATAGCAGTTAAACATAAAACTTATAACTTACAACTGACAACTTGAAAAAGAAAAAAGCCTCATATTAAGGCTCCAGCGGCTCGCTGGTTCGCCGACGTAACTTTGTTGTTGAAATTACAATTAATTTGTTGTATAATGTAAAATGGAAATTATTGAAAGGAGTAACAAGATGAAAAAATTTCTGAGTATAATAAAAAAAACAACTGCCGTTTCACTTTGTGCGGCTGTTATTGGTTCCGCTGCGGTATGTATTGCGCCTGACAGCGGTTTTTCAATAACTGCAAGCGCTGCTGCTTTGAAAACCTTCGGCGACTTCAATTACTGGATACTGAAGGATAGTACAGTTTCTATAAGCAGCTACAACGGAAACGATGATAATGTCTATATCCCTGATACGATAGACGGTCATACAGTCAGCAAAATAGCCGAAAACTCATTCAGCGATACAGATATTGTAACCGTCACACTTCCGGATACTGTTAAGATCATAGAACGGTATGCCTTCGCCGGATGCAGCAGCCTGAGATCAATCTATATTCCTGATACGGTCGAAAGCATTGATCCGGGCGCATTCGGATTCAGAGATGAAGAAGAGGTGTATCTCCGTACTGTTACAGGAAGAAACGGTTCTGCTGCGGAAGCCTTTGCACAGGAAAACGATTTTGACTTTGTGCCTGTAGACGGCGAGACAACAGAACCAACTTCTATAAAGCTCAGCAAAACATATCTTTCGCTTGAAAAGGGTAACAAGGAAGCGATCACTGCCGCTGTTTTTCCCAACTATGCTTCTGACAAAAGCGTTACATGGGAATCCTCCGACAGCAGCACCGCTTCTGTCGAAAACGGGGAAATTACAGCCCTGTCTGCCGGCACTGCATACATTTCCGCCAAAACGTGCAACGGACTGACAGCTGTATGCCGTGTAACGGTGAAAAATCCAACGATACCCGTTACAGCCCTGAAGCTTGACAAAACCGGTCTCAGCCTTGGCGAGGGAGAAAGCTATAAGCTCAATGTTACCATATCTCCCTCTGACGCAGCACCCAAAACTGTGAGATGGTCAAGCTCCGACAGCAGCATTGTATCTGTTTCGTCAGGTTATCTCGTTGGAAAGAAAATCGGCACCGCCACGATAACAGCCTATACTCCCAGCGGTGTAAAGGCTATATGTATGGTAAGCGTAAAAAAAGCGCCGTCTACTGTAAGTCTCAGCAAATCTACATTATCACTCGGTATCGGAGAATCCTTTACATTGTCCGCTGTTCTTCCCACCGATTCAGCGGCAGCTGTACGGACGTTCAGCACAACCGACAGCAGCATCCTTAAGATGACAAAAACATACTGGACTGCCGGATTTACAGGCACAAAAGCCGGAACAGCTCTTGTTAAAGTCAAGCTTTACAACGGCAAGGAAGCCTCCTGCCGCGTAAATGTGAGACCTGCTCCGGATAAGGTAACTATAAGCAAATCTGCTATGACAATGGGCGTAGGAGAAACAGGTACACTTTCCTGCTCCATACCGGCAAATACTGCCGCCGCCACAAGAACCTTCCGCACAAGCAACAGCAAAGTAATAAAAATGACTAAAACAGACTGGACAGGCGGATTTACAGCCGTAGGCGAAGGTACGGCATGGGTAACTGTGCGTACATTCAACGGGAAGGAATCCTCCTGCAAGATAACGGTAAAGCCTGCACCTTCAAGTATCGAACTGTATGCGAAGAAAAAGGTAATGAGTCCCGGACAGACCGCTGTACTTAAATACCATATAGCACCAAGCGGCAGTGCTGCAACACCTTCATTCGTATCATCCAACACAAGCGTATGTACTGTCAGCAAGGAAGGCGTTATTAAGGCTGTGAAGGACGGCTCTGCTGTCATAACGGTATCTACTCAGAACGGCAAAAAGGACACCTGCAACGTGCTTGTCACAAGCAGTAAAACCATCATAAGCAGCGACACGAGCAATAAAATTCCGCTCAATAAATATTTCAATGCCCTGAATCAGTATCCGGAGCTTCCTACAGGCTGTGAAATCACCTCTCTGACAGCAACTCTTAATTTCTACGGCTACAATGTCAGCAAGCTTACTATGTCGGACTATTATCTTGAAAAAGGCGAAGCTATGAAGACGGATTTCCACTATGCCTTTGCAGGAGAGCCGAGAAGCAAATACTCCTACGGATGCTATGCACCTGCTATTGTCAAGGCTGCAAACAAGTATCTCACTGAAAAACAATCGTCACTCAGAGCAAGACAGCTCAGCGGATATACATTTGATGATCTGTTCAGCTTTACCGACTCCGGCACTCCTGTTATCGTCTGGGCGACAATGGGCTTGTCACAAAGCTATTATACTCAAAGCTGGACTGCAAGCAACGGTCAGCGTGTAACATGGCTTGCCGGTGAACACTGTATGGTTCTTTTAGGCGGCAACAGTAATGTAGTCTATGCTGCTGACCCTGAATACGGAACAATAAAAACCTACAGCAGATCACTGTTTAAAAAGAGATATGAGGAGCTTTTCAGCCAGGCTGTTGTAATTCAGTGATACTAAGTAGCTCAGAGCTAAGAGTGCAGAGTGCAGAGCTTGGCATTTCAGGCTTTTTTCTGCTATTGTTATTTTGAAGCTTTTCCCTCCTGTCATTCTGAGGAGCGGCACTGCTGTTCAAAGCAGTGTCGCTTTTTGACTTGCCGGTAACGATGCACTCTGATATTTTCAAAAACAAAGCGACGAAGAATTTTTTATCAAGTTGTCAGTTATAAGCTTTATGTTTAACTGCTATTAACTGTCATCTTACAACTTTCGACTGA
>CACXDE010000171.1 GCA_902766305.1 uncultured Ruminococcus sp.
GCGGTCTGAAGCTCCGAAAACATCTATCGGAACTCCCAAAAGAGACATGATCTCAATATAGCCGTCATATACCTCATCTCTGGAAAAACCGCCGTTTTCAAGTTGTTCATTACTCAGAGAATTAAGACGCTTATAAAAATCCGCTGCAAGCTCTATATATTTATCCGAGTATTCAATGTTGTCAAAGAGAAGATCTTCTGCCTCGCCGTATTTTCCTTCCTTTACCAGCATCATAAGCTCAAGGTATATTGTATCAGTATGTGTAAGGGTATCAGTATCGCCTATACTTCCAACCAAAGCATATTCTACATCCGAAGTGTCCTTCTTAAAAACCACATTTGCGACAAATTTTGCCATCATTTCTATCTGTCTCATCATCCAGTCATCCTGAAATCCCATTTATGTCTTCTTCCTTTCACGATCTTGCAGCCAGCACTCCTGTAGAAAATGCCGCCTGTAAATTGAATCCGCCTGTATAGCAATCAACATCAATAACTTCGCCGGCAAAATACAGTCCCTTCACTAATTTTGACTGCATTGTACACGGGTCTATTTCCTTTACACAAACACCGCCGGAAGTAACTATTGCTTCCTCAATAGGTCGGAACCCAGTCACAGTCCTTGATAACTTTTTCAGACTCTGAACTATAATTCTACGTTCAGCCTTTGTGATCTCTCCGCATTTTCTGTCTGAGGATATGCCGCTTATTTTTACAAAATCCTCAATAAGCGCTTTAGGCATAAGCGAAGCAAGAATATCTGTATATGTACCGCCGCGGCAGCTGCTTATCTCACGCAGAATACGCGCGTCAAGAGTATCCTCATCAAGTGCCGGTTTCAGGTCTATATCAACAATATATCTGCCGCTTTCCATATTTTTCATATGTGCGGACGCACTTCTTATTACAGCACCTGAAAGACCGTATCTTCTAAGTTCGACTTCACCGAAATCCTTATATATACATTTATTTTTCTTTTTTGTATCAATAACCTTTACAGCGACATTTTTCAGAAGCAGACCTTCTGCGTCATAGCCGAAATGCTCTTCTGTTTCCAGAGGGACTAAAGAAGGACGCAGCGGCATTATCGTATGACCAGCCCTTTTTGCAAATTCATATCCGTCACCTGTTGAACCTGTAAGCGGATAAGACCTGCCTCCCGATGCAATAATTACTTTACTGCATTCCATTCTGCTGCCGTCAGAAAAGCAGACAGCTGTCACTCTACCGTAATAAATAACAATATCCTTTACCTCTGTATCATACATTATACTGCATCCGGAAGACTTCAATGCTTTTGTCAGTGTGTCCACAACGTCAGCAGCTTTATCAGATACGGGAAAAACACGGCTGCCCCTTTCAGTTTTAAGCGGACATCCGTGCTGTTCAAAAAATTTCATTGTATCAGAAGGGGAAAAGCTGCTCAAAGCGCTATAAAGAAATTTACCGTTTGTCGGTGCATTTGCAATAACCGTTCTTTCATCACAATTATTGCAGACATTGCACCTGCCCTTGCCTGTAATACCAAGCTTTCTTCCTGCCTTTTTCTTCTTTTCAGCGACAACAGTGTCTATACCTCTTTCAGCAGAAAAAATCCCAGCCATAAGACCGGCTGCACCGCCGCCTATTATTATCGTTTTTTTATCGTTCAATCTTTTCTTCCTCACTGTTATTTCTGTACACATCAAATTCCTGCCAGATGGTTTCAAGCCTTGTGAAAGTTTCCTCCGCTGCTCCTCCAAGCTCGATTATCGTTGCAACTATCAGCGCATTAATCATACTCAGCGGTGCAACAAGAGAATCTACCACAGACGCCATATCACTTTTTGCAATCAGAACATAATCAGACGATTCACATAATGGGCTTGTCATACTGTCCGTCAAAGCTATTACCTTTGCTCCGCGTCTTTTTGCAAAGGACATTGCCTTTACTGCCGCGTTTGAATATCTCGGAAAGCTTATTCCGATTATGACATCATCCTCTGAGATACGAAAAAGCTGTTCAAATATCTCCGTTTCCCCGTAATTGCTTATTATCTTCACGTTGTCAAAAATAAGAGAGTAATAATAGCCCAAAAACGAAGCAAGAGCGGCAGAGCTTCTCACAGCAAATATGTATATGGTCTTAGCAGCAGCAATAGACTTAACAGAGCTGTTAAAATCATCCTTTGATGTTTCGTCAATAGTCTTTCTTATCTTTTCGATATCCTGATTCAATACACTTGAAAGAATATCGCCGTCTCCGAAACGGTTTTTTGTTACCTCTATTCTTTGTATAGAAGTAAGCTTGTCACGGATCATCTCCTGCATAGCCTTCTGCATTTTGGGATATCCGTCGTAACCCAGCTCTGTCGCAAAACGTACAACCGTTGATTCACTTACGCCAACGGTATTTCCCAGCTTTGAGGCTGTCATAAAGGCTGCCTTATCATAATGCTCTGTTATAAATGCAGCAATAAGCTTCTGTCCTTTTGAAAATCTCGACATTCTTTCATTTATAAGTGATAATAAATTCATTATGCTGACCTCGGTTTCACATTAACAATCCTTATTTCAGATCTTCCTGCCGGATTCTTTAAGCTGAATACCGGCAGGAAAACAATCCTCACACACCATATCAGAAATTCAAAGACGCTATAAGAACTGAAAAAACGCTCAGAACGATCATAACACACAGTACGATAGCTGTAATTCTGATAATAAGCTTCTTATTCTTTTTTTTGAACATCTTAACCATCTCCGATCCGCATACGCATTTTTTATTCCCTGCTTTCCTTCATACATATATATTACAACATTTTTCAAAAAATTTCAAGTACCAGCGTGACGCTGGATCCGCGCCAGTCTTGCACTGTTTTCTTCACAATTCGCAGCTTCTATGAATCACGGGCAGTGCCATTCTGTTTTTGTTTCACCAAAGATGATACTTATCGCTGCCAATTATAATTTTACACTTAGATACTTACCAGCGTGACGCTGGATCCACACCAGTCTTGCACTGCTTTCTTCACAATTCGCAGCTTCTATGAATCACGGGCAGTGCCATTCTGTTTTTGTTTCACCAGAGATACCATTTATTGCTGCCAATTATAATTTTACACTTAGATACTTACCAGCGTGACGCTGGA
>CACXDE010000172.1 GCA_902766305.1 uncultured Ruminococcus sp.
AAACACGGCAAGACAGTTCGCACACTTCTCAATGAAAATGGATTTGATACATCAAATCTTCCCAAGAACTGCTACATAATATCCTGTGGTGCATGGGGTGATTCCACATTCTATATGTTTGCTGAACACGGTTGGGCATACTTCAAGGGCATAAACATAGATGACGCATCAGGCAGCGAACAGCAGGTAAAATTCTGGAATGTTGGTTGGAACGGTCAGGATACACCCTTTGGATTTATCGGCGAAAAGTGGAACTTTGCAGAAACAGGAAGTGCTTGCAGATTCCAGTGCAAGTGATATATAAGCAAAACTTTCTCATAATTTGAGTGACTTCTTATATACCCCACCGCCCCGGTCAGTGATGATCGGGGCGGTGGTTTTTTGTCAATATAGAGTATTGATAATTATTACTTAGTATATGCTAAGTATTACTTTTCAACATATTTACGAAGCGTAAATATGGATTAAAAAATTTAAGATCATAAAGAAATCTGCAAGACTTTTGCAAAACTCGGTATGGTATACTGGTATCAGACAAAGGGAAACAAACCCCAAAAAGCAAATCAAAACATCTTTAGGAGGTCACTATTATGAAAAATACAATGATAAGAAACATGAAGGCAAAGGTAATCGCAGCTGTAATCGCTCTTGCTGCAATTGCAGGTTCAACAACACTAATTATCAATTCGGCAGTATCAAGCACAAGCGTAACTACCGCACAGGCTTCAATAACAACTACCGTTAACTCTACTCTTGCCGATAAAGTTGAACCAATAACACAGAAGCCCTCACCCGATCATCTTATAGTTGATACCGATGAATCCCGTGAGCTGTATACAAGGATAAAAGCAGATGATTACCCCACTATGGACGAGTTAAAAAACAGCCAGGTCATAAAACAGATAGACGCTATTTCATCGTACTACAAGGAACTCTACGGCTCAACAGCAGACATCGACACTCCCGAACGTACTCAGCTCCGAGAGGACATCAAAAATAATTTTCTTGCTATTGGCTCTGCAAGAACAGAGAGCATAAATGAAGAAACAGGCAAACACAAATATGTTTATGACGGCGAGGTAGAAAAGGGCTACAAAATGGAGCTTGTTCTCGGACTTCCCGCTTCGGGCAAGTCAACAAGAATTACAGATCCAGACAGCGAATCAATGAAAGCATTTATCCTCGACTGCGATGTTATCAAGGAACTTATCCCTGAATTCCAGGAAAGCTATGGTGCAGCTGCGGATGCTGTACATTTTGAGAGCATGAACATAATGGACAGTGCTGTTCAGGAGCTTCTGACAGGTGAGATGAAGGGAACAAATGTCATTCTTCCTCTGGTAGCAGATGACCTTGACAGCCTTATGGAAAACTATATCAAACCTTTTGAAGAATCGGGCTATACCGTAACAGCAAAGTTCGTAGAATGCGATCCTAATGTAAGTGCATCAAGAAACCTTATGCGCGAACTTGAAACAGGCAGAATAATCAACAGCGGTGTAGTATTCTCATTCGGCACAAAGCCTCTTGAAGTATACAAAAAGCTTGCGGTCATGAACAATACCGAAGGCAAACCTTACGGTTTAACAACGCTTTCAGATACCTACAACAGATGATTAAAATAAAATATTGATGCTCACTCTCAATACTCCTTATAATATAAACACTGCCTCGGCTTTTATAGTCGGGGCAGTAACTCTTATCGACGGGATAGCAAGCATTGCAAGTTTCATGACACTTGCTGTTTTGCAAGGCAAAACCACAAATCCTTTGGGACACCCAAACCCGAAAATTAAAATTGGCATACTTAACTTATCTGTTCGATTTAAATTTAAAAAAATTGAAATTTCTTAAAAATCTGCAAAACTTTTGCAATACTCACTGTGATATAATGTAATCAAAGAAAAGGAAATCACAGGAGGATAAAAAAATGAGTACACTTACAGAAACAAAAATGGCATTTTCAACGTTTGCAGCCGCATCATTACTGGCAACTCAGAAGCAGAAGTCCACCAAAAAAGAAATCAAATCACCCACTCACAAGGGATTTACAGAAAGAATACTTAACAAGCTTTTAGGCTGATAAATATTCACACCGTCTTGGCAATAGTTGGGGCGGTTTTTATCATATATTAAAATTTTAAACAATAATATTTTCACATAAAAAACCTTTTTTATTACAACAAATTTTTCCCGATATTTCATTTTTAAAAAAGAATTTTTCTCTAAAAAAAGTCCGTTTTATTTTTCATGGGTATGGGTGAAACCCATGTATTCATTTTGCCCTGCAAAATGGCAAGTGTGTCCACACTTGCG
>CACXDE010000173.1 GCA_902766305.1 uncultured Ruminococcus sp.
GGAATCGCCGAAGCACAGAATGCGAGATTTGATGTCATCCGGTACGAAGGTGGGTTGGAGTGTCGGGGCGGTTTGGGTGAAGATCATAGAGGATCAGTCCTTTCGGTTTTGTAGGTCATGCCGGATTTCTTCCCATATCATTTTCGCGGCGAAGTCAGATCCGGCACGGGAGGCGTGAGCGCCATCGGCATCATACAGCTCTAAATCCGGCCAAGACCTCATATATTCCCACCACTCTTCCCCGACCGGGGCGATGAGGGCGTCGATCTCCTTTGCAACCCTCTTATGTACCTCGTTCATGTGAGGTTGAAGCTTTGGCTCATCCTTCTTAGCCCAGATTTCGTAGATGATGGGCACAGCGCCAGCCTCGCGGATCCATGTGTTCAACGTCCGTGTGGCGCGGATAAAGTCCTCCTCCGGGCCGAAGGGATGAGCGTGTTCCTGTAGGATGATATAATCATATCCTCCATATAGGATATTAAACCGCGCTTCCGGATCCTGCGTATGCTGTATCAGAAACCAACCCGGATGGGCGAGCATGGTCACGTGGCAATCATAGTCAAGATCAATTGCCCGGCGCTTGACCAGCTGGGGCATATCGTTATAAAACGTGTGGCTGTTGCCGAGGAACAGCAGGTTCAGAGATTGCTTTTCCATTTTGATTCATATCCTCGCCACGTAATTCAGGTCATCTTGCCATATACGGATCGCGTTCGCATATTTAGTCCTACCATCACGTTGCCCTTCGCGTGTGGCAATCAAAAAACGGAGATGATCGGCGACACGGCGGCGTCCGTATTTAAAAACGGCGGATCGTAGAACCTGATGCCGCGCGGTATCGCTCAACCGAATGTTATAGCCCTCGTTCTTGAGAAACGATGATTGAGCCAGTGTGGTCATCTGGGATCCAGAGGTAATCCTGTTCACTGTCCTCTCAAAATATAGTTCAAAGCCGGCAATTGGCTCATATAGATACCTATCATCTCGGGTCAGATAAGAGAGGCGTACATTAGAAGGATTGATATGCTGTCGCTGCGATTTCATTTTTTCTTGAATATCCTCATAGACAGCATCAGTCATGTAGGTCTGATTGCAGTTGGAGCAGTGGAGGAGATTCTGGGTATAATACCCAGAAAAATCTTCTTTAGATGTATAAACTGGTATATTATACCGCTTAATAGACAGTTGTGATGCGCATTTTGGGCAGGAGAGACGTTTAACGCAGTCTCGATCCGTAAGAATATAAGTGCAAGGAGTGAATTTATCATCTCTGTCTTTTGGGGGAATCGAAGTCTCCTTTTTTGTTTTAGCTTCATGTACATCCGCTTTTGAAACGGGCTTTTCATTATTCCGAGTATTCTTATCTTGCTCTACTGTCATATAAGATTGTTTCTGCTTGTGTATAAAAGCACGTCGTTCCTCTCTTGTTGTATTGAATGGCACTGGTTTTTTAATCTCTGGATGACTTTCATATACTGTCTCCTTAAAACCATCCGGAGGATTTATACCGCTCGCTCTACCTCTCCTTACGGGTATGCCATCAATGTCTTCAGCAATGCCAAGTGTAATCGCCATAGCGGTCGTGTAATATATGCCGCAGGCAGGACACAAAGCGCACACTATATTTTCTACGGTATTGCTACCAATGTGAATAACGGTAGTTTTATAAGGACCATTAAGATATCCATGTTGTGGGCATCCAATAATAATATATCTCGGTTTAGCCATTTCCCCATCCTCTATCAGTATCTGTTCTCATTCAGTTACAGATGGAAACCTACGCCACCACTACTGCACTACCGATCTGTTGATTCCTGACCGAGCTGTAATACCGCTTTATCGTATGCCTTCACGGTGATGATTATCCTCCGATTCGCTTCTAATTCAAAAAAGAACTTCATTGCCAGGCCGAGCAGCTCATTCCTAAGAATCATAATAGCATATGTTAAAACTAATATCAACAGGTCGATGATAAGAAAATGAATATTCCAGCTAAAATTCATTTGGGTATTGTAAATGAATGCATAATCTGATAGAATATAAATGAAATGGAAAACGAGGAGCGTAAATAATGCCTGCGGATATTAATAAATTGATTTCATGCCTTTCTACCATGAAGAAAACTTACGTTGAAGACCCGGTCGCAGCAGTGCGAGGGTCCACTTTTATTTACCATTTGCACAAGTACTGTGTCGATGAACTGGCTAATGCTGTTGGGAGAAGCAAGATTCAAATTATTGAATTGAGCCAGATGAGTAAGGCACTGGGCAAACCTCACTACCCTAAAATTCCCATTGAACCAACCAAATACCAACTGATGCAGGAAGTTACACTATTTGGTTCGCATAAAAACAAGGATGAAGATATTGCTCTAGTGCACTTTGCAAATGGACCTCAGATTGCGATTGGAGTTAGAAGCCAAATGTCATCTGTAGGGAAAAACATTGAAAACTATTATGAGGGCATTATTGGTGAGTGCATTTCACTACATGATAGATTTCCGATGGCGTCGTTAGGTTACGTATATCTTCTTCCCAAGAATCCAATAAAGCCGGGTTTAAATGAGGACATAGATCTTGACAGAGCTGAATCACTGTTTAGAAAGATTACAAATAGAGTAGATTGGCATGGGCCAAGCGATAGATATGAACATTTTGCATTTATTAAGGTTGATTTTACTACCGATCCGCCAACTTTGCTCGATACTTGTGATGAACTGAGTATTTCGTCCTTCTTTGATAAACTGGTTACAACTCATAACGACAGGAATTTGTTTAACCAACTGTAACATCACAGAAAAGCGCTTTATGAGCGCCTTTCTGTTGGATTTCTCCACGAGCGAAGAAAGAAGAGAGACTCGCAAATGCTGTCAATCTGCTGTTGAGACAAATGATATAGGCGTCTAAGGACAAGCTCATCCCCAGCTTTGTACGTTGCAGATGCTCCTTTTTCTATCATGCAGATGTCTAACGCCTGATAAATATCGAAAATAGATTCTTCCGGAACCATAGCTATAATTTCGAGACGATCTACTTCGCCAGGAATTAAAACGAGGGTGCCTCCACCAAGAGAATGGATTCCAAGCTCAATCATCAGCAGAGTAAGGCTGTTATACCAACGGCATATCATTTCTTTTTTACTCTGGCCAGACGTTATAATGCCGCTAAGGAGACTATTGGAAACTACAAAACCTCCATCATTTGCAATCAGCTTAGGGACATCTCCAAAAACGGTTAGAATAAGATCTGGTACTTCAATGCTGGGTGTGATATACCAAGGAGAACGATTACGGCATTTAAAACCCTTATGAACATCCTGTGATTCTCCAAATTCAATATATGCTTTATCTCCAGGTAGAATTGTCGCGGGGTAAAACAACTTGGAAGGAGAAACTGCATGATGAGTATCAACCCCTATAGAAGGTATCCCATTGATTTCTTTTGCGTTTCGCAGGCAAGGAAGCAGATTTGCATCTGAAAGATTATATTCATTTTGTATATTCGGTGTAGGATGAAAAAAATACTTATCACCACATACATATCCGATTTTGAATTTACAATCATTGATCAAAGGACGAATAGAGCCTGATTCCTTAAACTGGTTAAGGAGTGACTTTGTTTCTGAGTGTAGCATTGCTTGCTCGAAGGGGCGCTTCATGTTACAAATATCTGCGATCGAGACTGTGGTATTAATAACATGGTTCCCGGCGAAAAGTTTAGACAAAGAAGTATAAGCAAGATAATGGACTGTGTCTGTTGATGCTCCTTTATTATCGGCAAGGAAAATAATGGTTTCAACATCCACATTAGGGAAAAAGTCCTCGTGAACTCGTATTACTGATAGACTTCCAAAGTGAGAAGATAAATAATCCCACAGCCTAAATGCGTAGCGTACGTATGTAATCTCATAGGGAAGAACGAATCCAAGACGCCCGTTAGCTTTTAACAGCTCTGTAGCGTGCACGACAAAAGGCATCCACAAACTGGCATTTAGAGGCAGGTGGAAGTTATGCGCTTTCATAGCCGCAAGGGCTTTTTCCCTCGATTCGAGAGAGAGATTCTTTAACCGAACATACGGAGGATTACCTATTATGGAATCAAATAATGTGTTGGGGAAATAATCAAAGAAATCATGGTTAAGAAGACTAACGTCTGTTCCAGTATTATTAAAGGCAAGGAAAGGAGCCTTCTGCAATTCTACCCCATATATGTGAGGAGATACTTGACCAAGCTCGGCAAATCTCGAAATAGCAGAATACAAGAAACTACCGTCACCAAAGGACGGCTCCAGCAATGACTGTGATGGGTCAGATATAGCCCATCGGGAAATATAATCCGCAACTGAAGAACACGTATAAAAAGATCCGGTTTCACGTTTGCTCAACATCTCTATCATTTAAAAGCTCCTTTGCAACTTGGAGTATAAAAACATCTATTATAATTATAGCCTACAACAAGCCATATAGCAAGCAAAGGAACAAGTTGTTTTTGATACGTTCTCAGTAACAAATGCAGGATGTGGAGTAGGTCCTAGAGATGGATCCGGAGAGGACAACGGAGGCTAAGGCGATGGGTTGAAGAGGTCAGTCTAGTGACATGAATGGAATGATAAAATATGGTGGACAAGCCTATTATTCTACTGTATAATTATGGTAAAGAGCTGAGGGGGAGGCGCTACCTATGTTCCCAGTCGCCAATTGGAGCCGAAGAAAGTTGGAGATAGCTGACGCTTTCCGCCAGGCCGCACCGCTCCCTGCGGAGGCAGATGAGACCATCTATCAAAAGATGCTCACCCAGATCGGTGTGGCCAACAACCAGGACATGAACATTCTCATCTCCTTTATGAATGACATCATTATGGCGGCCAGGCGGGAGGAAAGGCCAGCCACGCCGTTGGAAGCCTTTCTGGACTGGCTGAGGTACAAGCAGACGCATGAGGAATAAACTGCATGACGGGCCGACCGAGGCCTTTGAGATATTGAACGGAAGAGTGAGAAGACCAGGAAGACCGAGAGCTTCGCTAGCTGCTTTGCAGTGGGCTGCGGAGAGGGCCGGTCTCTCCTACGGTGTGTTCACACAGCGCCTGTCCCCGGCTGATGAAGTCCACATCCAACAAGCCTACGATGACTACCGTAAACAGCGCACCAAAGAACTGGAACAGCACAGGAAAAGGAATGAATGAGTTGAAAGATCCCGCCCTCCAGTGGGCTGCCGATAGAGCC
>CACXDE010000174.1 GCA_902766305.1 uncultured Ruminococcus sp.
AGGACTGGCTGGATGATTATAGAGATGTTATTTACAGAAAAGCATCCAAGCAGAAGAAGGGAAAAGATAAAATGATCTTGCGCCCTTTTCAATCAGCAATACAAGGCGGCTCTGTTGAGTAAGCAACACAAGTGCAACGAATCGCCGCTTATGTAACACGGCGACGCATAATTGTTGCAGAACTCTTATTTAAAGGCTTTCGGCGCACAAAAAAGCGCCCGCACTTTGAATTGTACGAACGCTTGATTTTTTATGATCGTTCTCCTGCTATGTTTTCAGGTGCTATAGTCATGCCGGTACTGATCAGAGTCATCATATTGCGTCATATAATGTGTCATAGCAGTGCCAGTACTCATCAGAGTCGCCATGGCATGTGGCAATATGATAATCGAGCTGCTTTCTGATCTTACCGTCGTTGCCGAGGCTGCTATGCTGGATATTTACCCAGTATTCATATTTATGAGACCAGAGCTGCTTTGAATGGTCTTTTATGCCTACAGTGTAATACCTGCCTACGGGAGCAAACAGCTCCGTCTTTTCATTTGAAGCATAAGAATAGTAGCCTACCGCAAAACCCTGATCACACTGCTCAACAGTGCTTCTGCCCCATTTGGTTCCTGCGAGCCTTACATACTGTGTGTTTCCGATCTTGAGAGTGGAATCATTCATACCGTCGCAGGATACTCTGAACATTTCGGCACAGTCACTAAGCGGTACTCTGCTCAGAGATCTTTCGCGATCGGTGTAGTAGGTGTCCTGTGCCATCATGTGTGCAATAATAACATAGGTATTATGATTCTGGAATATCTCTGACATCTGCATTCCAACAGAGATCAGTTCATTCGGTTTATTCTTGTAAATTCCCTTGATCGTAGAAAGCAGAGGCTTGAACATACCGTCGCCCAGGTTCAATGCGTTATTGCCGGTCAGATATGCATTTAACTCACCCATGATCTTGCTTCCGAGTTCGCCGAATATACCTCCGATAGCGGTGAATATAATAGCCTGCGGCAGCTGCTTTAATGTTTTATCTATATTTTCGCCCATCTTGCCTTCCTGATCCTCCATGACGAGCTTCATGATATCTCTCAGACCAAGCTGTATCTTTTGAGCATATGCTTCTCTGCTGCCGAGCTGTTCCTCAAGCTCCTCCAGTAATACAGTACACGCAATATTTGCATCATAGTTTGCTTTCGTATTGTCCTTATCTATCCACTTCATATCCATCAGAAGGTCGACACCTGCCGTTATATTACCTGTCAAAAATAAATAGGATGAAGCAGAGAAATTCAATAATTTTCTCTCCGCCGTTATACCGTACATCTGAAAATTATCAGCCTTATAATCATTCCAGTTTCCGCCTATACTTGTGTAGAGCTTTCTGAATGTCTCTCTGTTCTGTTCATAACATTCAGGATTAAAGAAACGGGTGGTGATGAACTTATCGGTACCGAATCTGGTAAAACCGAAGCCTGCCATTGCAACCTTTGGCACGAGGTCGTTAGGGTTTACGATGTTCCAGATGTTGTTATAGATCTTATCCTTGGGCTTCTTCACCGTCTTAGAGTTTACATTTGCTCCCTGCGGTGCTTCAAAGGTGTATGCAAAGATGTCATCGTGAGCAAGTTCTGCGCCGTTGTCAAATACGGTCTGTCCCTTATCGAGCATATTATCAAGAAGACCAGCTGCCAGGTTTACCGTAGCTCCGCCTCTTGAAAAGCCTGACATCCACAGCTTTACCTTTCCTGTGATATTATACTTCTTAACATATTTCTTTACATAAGAGATCATCTTGTTTGCTGCATTGTACCAGCCTTCGTGCATATAGTCGGAATTGGTGCCGTCACCGAGCCATATATTGTTGGACCATTCCTGAAAATAGTTTCCCGATCTTGGAACAACAGCGATAACTGTGTAGTTTTCACCGGTAGCCTTTTCAGTCAGCGTTTTGCTGGCTGCTGCAACGCCAATGGTATCAAATCTGGATCTTGATACATAATCCTCGTTGGTGTCAAAGTTATTGAATTCCAGGGTAGTTAAATACTTTTTCAATTCTGCCGGCTGATTCAGACACCACTCATGGATCTCTTTAGGGGTAGCACCTTCCTTGATCGACGAGAAAGCTCCTGACTTGTCTGTCGCCACCATAGAGACCGTAGCCAGATGTGGATCATAGGTCGTTGAGGGCTTGTCGAAATACTGGTTTGAATAATAAACTCCCAGATCTCCGATCTTGTAGTATTTCAGGTCGCTGTAGTTGTCTTTCGATGCCCAATAGACTTCTGTCCCTGCGCTCGTATTCGCTGTGACCGGGGTCTGATCATTTGCCGAAGCCGATATGGCCGCTGCGGTCGTCATCATCATCACTGCTGCGAGCATTGATGCGACTGTTCTTTTTTAACTTGCTTGTGAGGTTCCCTTTCCTGCTTGTATTTGTCATTTTTTATTTCTCCGTTTGTTTGTTGTTTTTGGTGATCCGAAGTATTTCGGATCTTTTCCCTTTCTGTGTCTATATAATAACACGCATTTGCGACCTTTTCAATCAGCAATACAAGGGCGTTCCGTCGCTTAAACAACAAAAGTGCGACAAAGCGCCGCTTATGCAACACGGCGACGCATAATTGTTGCAGATCGTTTATTTAGTGGCTTATGGCACACTAAAAAAGCGCCCGCACTAT
>CACXDE010000175.1 GCA_902766305.1 uncultured Ruminococcus sp.
ACCTTCTTTACAGAGATAATTAGCGTCATTTTTCTACAAATAGTATTTTAAAACGCAAATGTCAAACAATTAAATATTCATCCTGTGTTTACAATATCTTTTTCTGAAACATTCCCATAAACAAAAAAGTATCATTCTTGCTATAAATTGCAATGTTTTTCATTACTATACAAGTATTCTTTCCGTCTACGTCAGTGATGTTATTTTCAACGATAATCACATTTTTATTAAAGCTCAAATGTATTTTTCTATTTCAGCAAACATCCTGCCTTTTTTGCTTGATCCGGTTATACCGTTATACTTTACCTTGCCCTTACCTCTGACAGATATCTTTTCACCGCCTTTGAGTTCACGGGAGACGTTATCGCAGATCTGCCAGTCTATTGTTACAATTCCGTGACGTATTGCCTCAGCTGCCTTTGTTCTGGATATACCAAAGCATTCCGCGCATACGCTGTCAAGTCTCGGACTGTTTATATTTATAGTCTTTAACTCCGTCCTCAGCTGCGGTACTTCATCAAGATTTGCCGCCGATACTTTAACTTTATATCTGCCTATTTTTTCAAGGTTCATCTCTACATAATCAGCCACCGACAGATCACAAAAAAACAAAGCCTTGCCGCTGTCAGCTATAATATCCCCTATCATTTCCCTCTTTATACCAAGTCCCATAAGTGAACCAAGAACATCCCTGTGAGATATTTCCGACAAAGCTGCTGTAGGATTCACTGACAAAAGCTTACACGGCAATCCTTCATCAGCTTGATATTCATCAGTACATATGCGGCTCATACGTCTTTCCGCTTCTTCATATCCGCCGTCAAAGCTTATTTTTCCTTTAAATTCATCTACCTTCTGTAAAAGCTGCTGCTCGGCCGGCGTCAGAAAATGCGTATACAAAACTGTATATGTTTTTTCGCTCCTTTTTATCATATCCTGAATTTTTCTTATCAGTATTTTATCCTCTGAACCGGAAGCATATTTTAAGCTTATATCCATTTTATGTTCCTCTTCTCATATGTATTCTTATAGTAAACGACATTAAGAACTTCTCATTGTCATTCTGAGAAATGCAGCGATGAAGGATTTTTAGTATTAAGTTTTAAGTTATATGTTATTAAGATCCTTCGCTTCGCTCAGGATGACATCAGGAGTAAACATTTATCGTATACTATAACTTCACGTTTGCTTCATTATATCATATTTTGCATTAATGTAAAGCACTATATTTAAATAGCCAAGCAAGTGAAAATTTTTCATACAGTTAACTTTGTATTGAAAAAAATAATCTCTGGTTGTATAATATACTAAAACCGTGAAAAACGGAAATTTCTGATGAAAGAGGTTTTTTTATGAAGGTTGTTAAAGTATTCCTTGTACTTGTGGTCTTAGCTCTGTTAGGTGCGCTTGCTACCGGATTTATAGTTGATGAGCTTACATCCGCGGACATAGAATCCAAGCTTAAAGCAGTTGATGTTCCGACTTCAGGAGGCTCGTCCATCTCTGCTTCGATCTCAAGAACAGGAAAGCTGTCAGATCCAAACGGTCCTCTTGAGTTCTATGGTGCAATTCTTTTGCAGACAAAAATGGACTATCCTTCTGTTGTTTCTTACTATAAGACCAAATCTACCGATGATCTGGATATCAAAGTAGTAAGTCAGGAGCAGGCAAAAGCAACATTTGGCGATGATTTCCCTGAGGATCTAAGATTCTCTCATCACGATGTGTCACCTAAAGGCTACTATATAGTATATGCCTTTGGAAAAGGAAGAGATCCGTTCCCGATGCTCGACTTCCGTTCATACACCTGATAATTATTCCTGCCGGTTATGTATCGGCAGGATTTTTTCTTTTTTCCTCTTGAAAAAATTGAATCATTATATTATACTTAATAGTATGATATTAAGATATTGTTTCAAGCTCTATAATAAATGAGCAAATCTGAAAATTGCACAAGCGACTTGTCATTCTGAGGGGCGATAGCGACGAAGAATCTTTCCGATAACGCTGCTTTTGCGGAAAAACCCATCACTTACGATCAGGATGAAAGTTTTGGTATGTTCAGAATGACAGGATTATTGTACATAATTACGAACAATTATAATTTTGCTCATTTATAGCTCTGTAAAAACTTTTTCAGAATAAGAGTTATGTGTATATTTGTTTAGTTGCTGAATATTGAATGGAGGATGTATATGTATAAAAATTACCTTTTTGATCTCTATGGTACGATTATTGATATTAACACTGATGAGTGGTGTGATGAGATATGGGAAAAAATGGCTCTTATTTACTCTCTGAGCGGTGCTTCTTATACAGGTAAGGAAATGCACAAAAGATATGATGAGCTTGTAGAGGATGAAAAAACTCTCATTCCCAAGGAAAAGTACACCACCACACCGGAGCCGCTTATCCAGAATGTGTTTATCCGTCTGTACAAAGAAAAGGGCGTTGAGTGTTCAGAAGAGATGGCGGCATATACAGGCCGTGTTTTCCGTGCGCTCTCCATTAAATTTATCAAGCTGTACGACGGTGTTCACGAACTGTTTGATGAAATACGCAAAAACGGCGGAAGAATATTCCTGCTGTCAAACGCACAGCGTATTTTTACAGAACCGGAAATACGTCTGATGGGTATATACGATGAATTTGAATATGTTATGATCTCATCAGATGAAGGCGTTGCAAAGCCGGACAGAAAATTCTATGAATGTATGCTTAACAGATTTAATCTTAAGCGGGAAGAAACTATTATGATCGGCAATGATTATATAACCGACATAAGAGGTTCATACGAAGCCGGCATTGATTCGCTCTATCTTGACACGGATATTTCTCCTGAAATAAAGGGTGAGGTTTTAGCAAAATACAAAATAATGAGCGGCAGTCTTTTTGACGCAAGAGACGTGCTTTTCAAGACATCCAAAAAATCAAAAGCCCCGGCAAAGAGCCTGAATAAAAAAACAATATAAAAATATCTGAACCGGCAGGGGCGTGTTCCGCCTGTCTGCCGGTCAATTTTTTATTCTGTCAGGCTTAATGAATTTCATCAATCGTCCCGAAGCTGTACCCCATTTTCTCCCAGCGTTTCAGAAGTTCATCCAGTATATTGCTGTTGGTTTCAGATGTGCTGTGCAGAAGAACTACAGCACCGTTATGGATTCGCGGTATAAGCTTTGAGAATGCTTCCTCTTTAGTAGGCTGATCATCGTTGTACCAGTCTACATATGCAAGACTCCAGAACACTGTGGTATAGCCTGCTTTTTTTGCCATAAGAAGATTGTCGGTGCTGAATTTTCCCTGGGGCGGACGATAGAATTTTTTCATCTGCTGTCCGGTTATTTCTTTATAAAGCTGTTCAACACCGGATATTTCCTGCCCAAAGCTTTCTTCATCAGCAATTTTTGACATATCAGGGTGAGTCATGGTGTGATTGCCGACTATATGTCCTTCGCTGACCATTCTCTTTACAATATCAGGAGCTGTACGGAAATAGTTTCCGACAAGAAAAAAAGCCGCCTTGACATTATGTTTTTTCAGTACGTCAAGAATATGCTTTGTATAACCGTTTTCGTAACCTGCGTCAAACGTGAGATATATTTTCTTTTGTGAAGTATCTCCTGTATACAAGGCATTATATTTTTTCAGTTCTTCCTGTGAAGCATTTCCCACAGGCGGTGTGCCCTCATCTGAATAAGAAAGACCCCAGTTAACATCAGCAGTAACAGGCACAAGGCTGTCTCTGAACCCTATTCCTGAAATGATAACAGCCGCTGTCAATACTATTGCTGAAAGAAATGCTGTAACAGACTTTTTTCCGAATATCACATACATATTCCGCACCGCTCCCCTTGAAATTTATACTTACTCTTCTTCATTAGTAGATTGTATGCGTGGAGACACGGAATAATGTCTGTAGTTCACAAAGATTTTCCTTCCGCTAATTCAGATATTGCAAAGCGGTATTCTTCCACGAAATCAGCAGCAGAGGACAGCATATACTCAAAAAGCATAGCATTCAGGTCAGTTTCATAAAAGCTCGTTGTCATGCGGAAATAAATGATTCCATTTTCTGTATCAAGATAAAACCCGCCGTGGCTTATACGATTATTTATCATACAAAGACCTATGGCAATATCTCCTGTACGTTCCTCCCCTATCTGCATTTCCATAGGACAATACAGATCTACGAGCATTTTAACCGGATCAACAGAAAATACAAACTGGAGATCTTCTTCTTTTCCGGCTATTCGGCAGCGTATACACAGCTTTTCATCATCTTTGCAGTACGGTATATCATTATACCCCAGTATATGGCAGATAAGCATATAGTGTTTCCAGGATTTTGTGGATGTTATCGTCATTACCGCTCTCTCCTTTTGGTGTGGTATATTAATCATATCATAGTCGTATTAAGAAAAATGGAGAATCAGCTTATTTTTACAGCTGTATGTACAATTATTATTTTCAGATATTAAACATGAAGGAAAGGATACAAATGAATTACAATGAAGCTGTACAAAAAATCAACTCCCTGCTGACGTTCGGAATAAAACCCGGACTTGAAAGGATGAGAGAGCTTGCCGACAGGCTCTCATCTCCGGATAAGTCTCTGCAATTCGTACACGTTGCAGGTACTAACGGAAAGGGCAGCACCTGCGCATTCATAGCGGAAACCCTTACCCGTGCCGGATACAAAACAGGTCGGTTCATTTCTCCTTATGTTTTAGAATTCAGAGAAAGGTTCATGATAGACGGAATAATGATACCGCCCCAGACCCTTGCAGATCTCACAGAGAAAATTCTTCCCCATGTTGAAGATATGCGCAGACAGGGTAAGATAATTACTGAATTTGAATTTATTTTTGCCCTCGCACTGCTATGGTACGAAAAAGAAAAATGCGATATAGTTGTACTTGAAACAGGACTCGGAGGACGTTTCGATGCAACAAATATTATCGACACACCGCTTTGCAGTGTGATAACCTCTATATCACTTGACCATACCAAAATACTCGGAGATACATATGAAAAAATAGCCTTTGAAAAATGCGGCATTATTAAAAACAACGGCATATGTATTGCCTATTCAAAGCAGAACGAAGGTGCAATGGATGTTATACGTAAAACTGCCGCTGAAAGAAATAACCGCCTTATTATTGCAGACGCTGATGAAGCAGAGATCACAAGCAGCAGCATTTACGGTTCTGAGTTCAGATATAACGATCTGGACATCAGTATAAAGCTGCCCGGAGAACATATGATAAGAAACGCTGTTACGGCACTGAACGTATTGTTTGCGCTGAGAGATAAAGGTCTGAATATAAAAGATAATATTATAGAAAGCAGCTTCAGGGAAGTTACATTTCCGGCAAGAATGGAGGTATTGTCTTCAAAGCCGCTTATCATTCTTGACGGAGCACACAATCCGGACGGAATAAAAGCCCTTGCGGACGCATTGAAAAAATATCTGCCGGACAGAAGAAAAGTTGCTGTTATAGGAATGCTTGCGGATAAGGATGTGAAAACTGCTTTATCACAGATAGTTCCGCTTTTTGACACAGTTTATACTACCGAACCTGACAACCCAAGAAAAATGACTTCATATGAGCTTGCAGATGTAATTTCAGAATACTGTAAACAGATTATACCCTGCGATTCTATAGAAAAGGCTTATACTGCTGCCCGTTCGCATATGCCGGAAGACAGTGCGCTTATCATATGCGGTTCTCTGTACCTTGCGTCAGACATGAGAAAATTAATAACGGAAGGCATAATAAATCATGACTGATAATTTTTACACTAAGTTGAAAAAATACAATGAAAAAGGGTATTCGTCTTTCCATACCCCCGGACACAAATACGGAGATTTCCTGCCAAATGATCTTTTGAAGCTTGATCTGACTGAACTGCCTGATACTGACGCACTTTTTGAAGCGGACGGAATAATCAAGGAGCTTGAAAAAGCTTTCTCTGATATATACGGCACTACAGCTTCTTTTATTTCAGCCGGCGGCTGTTCACTTTCAATACAGGCTATGATACGTACCGCCCTTGACTGCGGCGGAAAATTGCTCTGCGCAAGAAATGCACACCGCAGCGCTGTAAATTCTATGGCTCTTTTAGGAATTGATCCTGTCTGGATATACCCTCAGGGCAGCGGTCACTATACCGGGCGCATTTTGCCGGATGATGTATCAAGGGCTCTTGAAGAAAATCCCGATATCAGGTCACTGTATATTACCTCTCCCACCTATTACGGAGAAATAAGCGATATAGAGACAATAGCTGATATCTGCCATAAGCATGATGCTGTTCTTTTGGTAGATAACGCTCACGGTTCTCATCTTGCCTTCATGGAAGATAATATACATCCGATCAGACTCGGCGCAGATATGACAGCCTGTTCTCTTCACAAAACAATGCCTGTCATGACGGGCGGCGCACTTCTCAATGTACGTACACAGGAGCTTTCAGAAAACGCAAAATCCTATATGTCGCTTTTTGCTTCTACAAGTCCGTCATATGTGATAATGTCGTCTATGTCTCTTTGTGCAGATTATATAAAAAACGGCAGCGCAATGGATGACTACAGACAATGTGAAATAAAAGTTCAAAAGCTAAGAACAGCAGCTTTACAAAATAATATACCACTACCAGATGGGCTGTGCGACCCACTGAGGCTTACACTGAATACAGCAGCGGCAGGTATTTACGGCGAGGATAACCAGCAGGTATTTTTCCATCAGCATAAGATAGAATGCGAATTTTGTGACGGCGAAAATGCAGTCTTGCTTTTTACTCCCTTCAACAGAGAAGAAGACTATGAACGTGTAAATGCCGCGGTCGGACACCTGAAATGCAGTTCAACAAACAAACAAAAGATATACAGCTGCGTACGTCCTGAAAAGGCTGTTTCAATCAGGGAAGCCATGCTCTCACCATCTGAAATTATATCAACAGACAAATCAATCGGAAGAATAGCAGCTGATACTGCTTGTCCATGTCCTCCGGGAGTTCCTGTTATAATGCCCGGTGAGATAATTAACAAAGATATCATACATGAACTTAATAGGTTCGGTATTGACAGAATAAAAGTTAAAAAATAGTACAGTTCTGCTAAATATTTGTAAAAATGAATGTTCTGACTATTGAAATTTTAACAATTTTAGTATATTATAGATATACAGGCATTTGTACAGATATTAGTTTAGTCAGATGCGGATAAATAAATTTCATCGGAGGAAATATACATGAAAATTCTTGTAATCAATGCAGGCAGTTCATCAATGAAGTATCAGCTTATTGATATGACAGACGAAAGCACTCTTGCTAAGGGCAACTGTGAAAGAATAGGTATTGACGGACACTTCAAGCACACAACAGGCGACGGCAGAAAGTACGAAGTTGATGTAACTATGAACGACCACACACAGGCCTTTATGCAGATAAAGGAAGCTCTTCTTGACAGCGAACACGGCGTAATAAAGGAACTCAGCGAGGTTTCTGCAATAGGTCACAGAATAGTGCAGGGCGGCTCTATCTTCAAGGAATCCTGTCTTGTAACAGATAAGGTTATTGAAGATATAGAAAGTCTCATTCCGCTTGCTCCTCTCCATAACGCTGCTCATGTTCAGGGTATCAGAGCTTGTATAGATGTATTCGGCAAGGATGTACCGGAGGTAGTTGTTTTTGATACAGCATTCCATTCCACAATGCCTGAGACAGCTTATATGTATGCTGTTCCCTATGAATACTATGAAAAATATGCTGTACGCCGCTACGGATTCCACGGCACATCACACCGCTATGTTTCTGCACGCTGCGCTGAACTTATGGG
>CACXDE010000176.1 GCA_902766305.1 uncultured Ruminococcus sp.
AATGATGCTAATATAAAAACGGAAAAGATGATCAGTATGATTAAAAGTATGACAGGGTACGGACGGTTTGAGGGTGTGATAGACGGAAGAAAGATCGTTTTTGAAATACGCTCTGTAAATCATCGCTTTCTGGAGCTTCAATGCCGTACACCAAGAGGATACGGATTTATTGAGGAAACTATAAAGAATGTTGTTTCAGAATATGTGACAAGGGGCAAGACAGATGTTTTTGTTACAATAGACGCAGATGACGATGCGCCGGCTGAGGTAAGCATAAACAAATCTCTTGCGGCAGGCTATGTTTCGGCTCTCAGACAGCTTCGTGATGAGTTCGGACTTGCGGATGATATCAGCGTTTCATCTGTGGCAAAGTACAGCGATATATTTAATGTCAGAAAAGCACCGGAAAATGAAGAGTTTATCTGTTCGCTGACTGAAAAGGCTGCAAGGGCAGCACTGGCAGACTTTATAGTAATGAGAGAGCGTGAGGGCGAAAAGCTTAGGGAAGATGTGCTTTCAAGATGTGATACTATCATTTCACTTGTAGAGGAGATAGAGGCATGCTCACCCGGAATGGTGGATCAGTACCGTGAAAAGCTGTATTCAAGGCTTAAAGAGGTTCTTGATGATACGACTATAGATCCGCAGAGGATACTTACTGAGGCGGCAATTTTTGCTGACAGAACTGCTGTTGACGAAGAAACAGTGAGGCTGAGAAGCCATATAGATCAGATGAAAAAAATGCTTTCCGGAGATACGGCTGTCGGCAGAAAGATAGATTTCATTGTGCAGGAAATGAACCGTGAAGCTAATACTATAGGCTCAAAGATCAGCAATGCAGACCTTGCGCATAAGGTAGTGGACATTAAAGCTGAAATTGAGAAAATAAGAGAGCAGATACAGAATATAGAGTAATAAGCGTCGTAAGATAATAGTTGTTTTCGGGGGAAGATGGTATGCACCTTATGAATATCGGTTACGGGAATATGGTTTCGGAGGACAGGATAATCGCTATTGTCAGTCCTGAGGCAGCGCCCGTAAAAAGAATAGTTCAGGCAGCACGTGATGAGGGAAAGCTTGTGGATGCTTCCTGCGGAAGGAAAACAAAATCTGTTATTGTGACAGACAGCGATCATGTTGTTTTGTCAGCATTACAGCCGGAAACATTATTTCACAGGACAGAACTGACTGATACAGCTGAGGAGGTAGGTTCCGATGAATAAAGAAGGAAAATTGTTAGTTATTTCCGGCCCGGCAGGCGCAGGCAAGGGAACGGTTGTAAAGGAGCTTTTAAAGGATGATGATATCCGTTTGTCTGTATCTGCTACCACAAGACAGCCAAGGGGAAAGGAAAGAAACGGTGTTGAATACCATTTTCTTTCTGTGGAAGAATTTGAGAAGATGATAGCGGAGGACGGTTTTATTGAATATGCCCGTTATGTAGATAATTATTACGGTACGCCCAAAAAGCCTGTTGAACAGTGGCTCAGTGAAGGTAAAAATGTAATACTTGAAATTGAGGTTCAGGGCTGTCAGAAGATCAAAAGGGTCAGACCTGATTGTATCAGCATATTTATTAAGCCGCCGTCAATGGAGATACTTGAAGGCAGGCTAAGAGGCAGAGGAACAGAAACAGAGGATGTCATAGCAAAAAGAATGGCAAGGGCAAGGGAAGAGCTGCTGCTTGCGGAAGACTACGACTATGAGGTAATAAATGATGATCTGAGTGACTGCGTTGATCAGGTGAGAAGTATAATCAGACGCTGTAGTGAATGATGATACATGGGGATGATGTCCCCTGAATATTTGTGCAGAGGTGTTTTTTATGTATGAACATTACACAAGACCGTCGGTAGATGATATTTTTGCGGGCAAGATGAGTAAATATGCTCTTGCTATTGCTGTTGCAAAAAGGGCGAGAGAGATAACTGACGATATGCAGAGCGATAAGGGCAAGGTATGCGATAAGCCTGTTATCGTTGCTGTTGAAGAATTTAAGGATCATAAGTATAATATATTAGAACCCGATACAGATGACTGACGGCTGTTTAGCGGCGTCTGTCGCTGTAGAACATACGAATTTCAGTTTTGATAAGCTGTATGACTATGCTGTACCCGATGAAATGGCAGATATTATAAAGCCCGGCTGCCGTGTTAAGATAAGCTTCGGTCACGGTCTAAGACAGGGAATGGTCATGCAGCTGTACAGCAGAGATGATAAAAAGGGTCTTAAGGCAGTGTCCCAGCTGATAGATAAGGAGCCTGTACTTTCAAAGGAGCTTATAAAGCTTGCTGTTTTTATGAAGGAGCATTTTTACTGTACATATTTTGACGCCTGTACAGCGATGCTGCCGACAGGACTTTCGGTTAAAATAACTTACAGTTATACAGCTGATAAAAATGTGCAGCCGCAGAACCTTTTGCTGGATGATAAAGAGCAGTGTGTATATGAGTATCTTTATTCACGGAAATCCCCTGTCAGGGAGGACAATCTGATAAAGAGATTCGGTGATGGTACTGCTGATATTCTTCGTGAGATGACTGCAAAGGGATGTATTATCAGAAGTGAAACGATAAAAAAGCGCATAAAGGATGAAACAGTAAAAATGGTGCGCCTCAGGGAAGAGCTGCCTGACAGAAGGTATACTCCGGCTCAGACGGAAGTTCTCAGGGTGCTTGGCGATATCGGAGAAGCTTCTGTAAAGGAAATATGCTATTTTACCGGCGTCACCTCAGCTGTGACAGATAACCTTGTCAAGAGGGGAATATGCGAATATTTTGAAGCACCGCCGCCTAAGGAAAAGGTTGTTGCTGATGAAACTGCGGAACGTGAAGAAATAATGCTCACACTGCAGCAGAAAAATGCTTATGACCACGTTGTTGCGGAGTATGAAAGCGGAAATCCCCATGTCACATTGCTGTATGGTATAACGGGCAGCGGCAAAACCTCTGTTTTTATGAAGCTTATAGACAGGGTTCATGAGGACGGCAGGGGTGTTATCTGCATGGTGCCTGAAATTTCGCTTACTCCTCAGCTGCTTGCTAAATTCAAGGCCCGCTACGGAGACAGGGTTGCTGTTTTTCACAGCGGTCTTCCGCTTGGGGAGAGACTCGAGCAGTGGCGCAGAGTACGTGACGGCAGGGCAGATATTGCTGTCGGAACAAGATCAGCGGTCTTTGCTCCGCTTAAAGATATCGGTCTTATTGTTATGGATGAGGAACAGGAGTATAGCTATAAATCATCTGCTTCTCCAAGATTCCATGCAAGAGATGTAGCAAAGTTCAGATGCAATGAAAATAACTGTACTTTGCTTTTGTCATCAGCGACCCCGTCTGTTGAGAGCTACCAGTATGCGCTGTCAGGCAGATATTCATGCTGCCGGCTTGATAAGCGTTACGGAACAGCAAGTCTTCCTCATGTAATAACGGTAGATATGAACAGAGAACAGGATCAGGGAAACCGCAGCGGTTTCAGCAGCATACTTCTTGAAGCGCTTGAAGAGAATCTTAAGGCAGGACAGCAGTCGATACTTCTTCTCAACAGGAGAGGGCATAATACATTTATTGCCTGCCGTGAATGCGGAGAGGTTATTTCCTGTCCTAACTGTTCTATATCTCTTACATATCACAGTGCAAACCACAGGCTGATGTGTCATTACTGCGGATATTCTATATCTGTTCCTGAGAGCTGTCCTTCATGCAGTTCAAAAAGAATACGCTACAGCGGCGCAGGTACTCAGAGAGCAGAGGAAGAGCTGTCACAGATTTTTCCGCAGGCGAGGATACTCAGACTTGATACTGATGCTACTATGCAGAGGTTTGCATATGAAAAGAAATTAGGTGCTTTCCGTGACGGAAAGTATGATATAATGCTTGGCACACAGATGGTTGCAAAGGGACTTGACTTTTCTGATGTAACTCTTGTCGGTGTGCTGTCGGCTGACGGAATGATGCACAGTGAGGATTTCCGCAGCTATGAAAGGACGTTTTCGCTCCTCACTCAGGTGGTGGGGCGTTCAGGCAGAGGCGGTCTGGAGGGCAGGGCGATTATTCAGACTTTTGAACCGAGAAACCCGATCATAGAGCTGTCTGCTGCACAAAATTATGATGCTTTTTTCAGTTCTGAAATAAAGCTCAGAAAAGCGATGCTGTATCCGCCCTTTTCGGATATCGGAGTGGTGGTATTTGTAGGTGAAGATAAGGACAGGACAAGAATCGCCTCGGAAAGGTTTTCTGAAATGCTTAAGAAAAGTCTTTCGGATGATTATTCTGATCTTCCGATAAGGGTGATGGGACCTTCTCCGGCATCCGTTGCAAAGGTCGGAGGAAAATACCGTTTCAGGATAATACTTAAATTCAGAAATTCAAGACAGTTCAGAAAAATGCTGTCCGATCTTCTTGCCGTTTCAAGCGGAAGCGATCCGGTTTTTCGTGATGTAACTGTCTATGCCGATATTGATCCGGACAGTATTATATGAACAGCGTTATGGTTGGGGCTGCCGCCCCAAACCCCGCCCGGATCCCGGCAGGGAACAAGTTCCCTGCACCTGATTTTTTGAATAAGCATGAGGTTTTATCTGTTTCAAAGGCGGGTATAATACAAACGTATGTGTGGAGGAATGTGTTATGGCGATAAGGAACATTGTAAAAGAGGGCGATCCGGTACTTAATAAGATCTGCCGCCCGGTAGAAAAATTTGATAATAGGCTTGCTGTACTCCTGGATGATATGTACGAAACTATGAAGTCTGGTGATGGTGTTGGTCTTGCCGCACCTCAGGTGGGGATACTCAGACGTGTGTTCATTATAGATATCGGTGAAGGTGTTACAGAGTTTGTAAATCCGAAGATAGAAAGCACAAGAGGTACTCAGGAGGGAAGTGAAGGCTGTTTGTCATGTCCCGGAGAGTTCGGTATAACCGTGCGCCCGATGTATGTGACGGTAACTGCTCAGAACAGGTACGGCGATCAGTTCAGCGTAAACGCTGAGGGTCTGTATGCAAAGGCTATATGCCATGAAAACGATCACCTTGACGGCATTTTATTTAAGGAGCATGTTATCCGGAAGATAGAACCTCACGAATTTGACGAACAGTGATAAAAACTCAGTTATTTTTCTGCAAGCTTTGAAATGGGGAATGTTATGAGAATAGTATTTATGGGTACGCCTGATTTTGCTGTCCCGTGTCTTGACGCTCTGATAAAGGACGGCAATGAGGTCGTTGGTGTATTTACTCAGCCTGATAAGCCTAAGGGCAGGAAGGCTGTACTGACTCCTCCTCCTGTAAAGGAAAGAGCTTTACAGGACGGAATAGAAGTATATCAGCCGTCAACTCTTAAAAACGGAGAAGCCTTTGATGTACTTAAAGAGCTTTCACCTGAAATGATAGTGGTTGTTGCTTACGGAAAGATACTCCCGAAAGAGATACTTGACCTGCCGCCCTACGGGTGTGTGAATGTTCATGCGTCGCTTTTGCCCGAATACAGGGGAGCAGCACCGATACAGCAGGCTATCCTTGACGGAAAGACATTAACAGGCGTTACGGCAATGTATATGGATGTTGGTCTTGACACTGGTGATATGCTGATGAAGACGGAAGTATCTATCGGTGAGAATGAAACGGCGGAGCAGCTGCATGACAGACTGTCAGCGGCAGGTGCAGAGCTTATTGTTAAGGTTGTACATGAGGCAGAGAAGGGAACTCTTGTCCGTGAAAAACAGGACGACAGCAAGGCAAGCTACGTTGGAATGCTTACAAAGGAAATGTCAGATATAGATTTCAGTCTTTCATCACACCAGGTTCATAATAAAGTCAGGGGGCTTTATCCGTGGCCGGGTGCCTCTGCAAAGGCAAAAGGAAAAAGACTGAAAATACACAGTACACGTCTTTTTGAGGGAAGCGGAACTCCGGGACAGGTGTTGTCGCTGAAACCTCTTGTAGTAGCCTGCGGTCAGGGTGCAGTTGAGATATGCGAGGTTCAGCCTGAAGGAAAGAAAAGAATGGACGCACAGTCATTCATAAACGGTCTGCGTATTTCCTCGCCTGATGAATTGTCTTTCTTAGTGTAAAATTATGGTTGGCAGCGTTGTCAAAAACTTCGCTAAAAGAAAAAAGCCTCACATTAAGGCACCGGCGGCTCGCCGGCTTTTAAATAGTGATTAGTGGGTTGATATTGTGACAGCAAGAAAAACAGCATATAAGGCTCTTCTGAGAGTAGAAAAGGATAACGCTTATTCAAATATTGTTCTGGACGGTATCCTGTCAGAGTCAGAGCTTTCAAGGCGTGATAAGGCTTTTGCTTCTATGATTTTTTACGGTGTGATGGAAAAAAAGCTCCTGCTTGATTACGGACTTTCAAGACTTTCAGATCGTCCGGTGAATAAGCTTAGTGAAGAATTGCTTGTTATTCTTAGAATGGGTCTTTATCAGATGTTCTTTATGGACAGCGTTCCAAGGAGCGCTGCTGTAAATGAAAGCGTTAAACTCTGTAAAGCAAATAAACTTTACGGCGATTCTGCCTTTGTTAATGCGGTTCTCAGGAGTGCTGCAAAGCTTGAAGCTTTACAGCTGCCGGATAAACGAAAGGGAAAGAATAAATATCTGTCGATAAAATATTCATGTCCGGAAAGCCTTATCCGATTGTGGAGAGGCGCATATGGAGATGAACTGACTCAGGACATACTTGAATGTCTTGAGGGGCAGCCGCCTGTTTCGGCAAGAGTAAATACTCTTAAAACAGACAGAGACAGCCTTATCTCAAAGCTTGAAGCTGAGGGTGTGGATGCAAAGCCGATGATTTTTTCAGATGACTGCATTGTACTGAAAAATGCCGGTTCAGTTACAGAGCTTGAAGCTTTCAAAGAGGGTCTGTTTCATGTACAGGATGCGGCAAGCCAGATATGCTGCCGGGCACTCGGTGCAAAGCCCGGCGAAACGGTGATAGATGCCTGCAGCGCCCCGGGAGGAAAGTCGTTTACCATAGCTGAGATGATGGAGAACAGGGGCTGTATAATAAGCTGTGATTTGTATGAAAATCGTCTGAGACTTGTGGAAAGCGGCGCGCAGCGGCTTGGAATAGACATAATAAGAACACAGGCAGGAAGCTCGTCAGAAATGCAGGAGCTGCCGGTTGCGGACAGGATACTTTGTGATGTGCCGTGTTCCGGGCTTGGAATAATCAGAAGAAAGCCTGAGCTAAGGTATAAGGAGGACACGGGAGCGGATACGCTGCCTCAGATACAGTATGAAATACTGAATAATTGTTCAAAATTCCTGAAAAGCGGCGGTACTCTCGTTTATTCGACCTGTACCCTGAATCCGAAGGAAAACGGTGAAGTTGTCCGCAGATTTTTAGCAGAACATTCTGATTTTTCGCCTGTAAAGATAAATGATTTACAGAGCGTTGAAAGAAAAAATATTGAACCTGAAAATGAACTTACGCTGTTTCCGCAGCGTGAAGGCTGTGACGGCTTTTTTATTTCAAAGCTTTGTAAAAAATAAACGCATTGAGATGCTTTTTCTACTTTGCAGATCATTCATTGAAAGGGTGTGAGATATGGTGAATGAAAAGCTGGTCGATATCAAGTCTATGAATGAAGAGGAGCTTGGTATATTCCTGTCCGGGCTTGGACAACCTAAGTTCAGGACGTCGCAAGTGTTCGGATGGCTGCAAAAAGGGGTTAAAACCTTTGATAAAATGACCAATATTCCAGCCGGATTAAGAGAAATATTTGTTAAAACCTGCTATATCTCATCCGCAGCTATTGAAAAAAAATTGATTTCGGCTTATGATAGTACAGTGAAGTATTTGTTCTCGTTTGCAGACGGGGAAACAGTCGAATCTGTAGTGATGAAATATCATCATGGATACACTATCTGTGTGTCTACTCAGGCAGGGTGTAAGATGGGCTGTGACTTCTGCGCAACGGGAAAGGGCGGCTTTCGCCGAGATCTGAAAGCATCCGAGATCCTGTCTCAGATACAGAGCGCACAGGAGGATAACGGGATAAGGATATCCAATGTGGTTCTGATGGGAATGGGGGAACCCCTTGATAATTATGAAAACGTGATCCGCTTTTTGGAGCTTGTCAGCTGCGAAAAGGGTCTTAATATAGGGATGAGGCATATTTCTCTTTCAACCTGCGGGATTGTTCCGAGAATATATGACCTTGCGGATAAAAAGCTTCAGCTTACACTTTCGGTGTCTCTTCATGCACCGAATGACGAGATACGTAACAGAACTATGCCGGTGAACAAACGGTATCCGATAGGCGAGCTTCTCAGAGCTTGCCGGTATTATGCAGAAAAGACCGGCCGCAGAATTTCCTTTGAATACGCTATGATAGACGGTGTGAATGACAGCGATGACTGCGCAAGGGAGCTTGCAGGCAGAATAAGGGGAATGCTTTCTCATGTGAACCTTATACCTGTCAACACTGTCAGCGGCAGTTCCTATCGGAAAAGCCGCAGCGAAAGGCTGAAAAGCTTTATTGCGATTCTTGAAAAGGCTGGTGTGACTGCAACAGTCAGGCGGACTCTCGGAAGTGATATCAATGCTTCATGCGGTCAGCTCAGATCTTCTGCTGCAAAAAATAAAGCAGCAAAGGGGGAAAACACAGGATGAAATTATACTCACAAAGCGATATCGGTTTGCTCCGCAATTCTAATCAGGACTTTTGTCTTACGGGATATTTTCCGGACGGTGCTGCCTGGGCTGTAGTTTGTGACGGTATGGGAGGTGCTAACGGCGGCAGCACTGCAAGCCGTGTGGCGGCTGAAAATATATCGGAAACGATAACTGCCGGCTACAGGGAAAACATGGACAGTGAAGAGATATGCAGTCTCATGAAGCTTGCTGTTGACTATGCGAATAAGGCTGTATATGAGATGTCACGTCATGTTGCAGGTCTTGAAGGAATGGGAACGACGGTCGTTTGCGTTATAGCAAAGGATGAAAGACTTCATGTGGTACACGCAGGGGACAGCAGGGCTTATCTTTTTACCGGTGACAGTATAAGGCAGATCACTACTGATCATTCGATTGTTCAGGAGCTGGTAAGTGCCGGTAAGATTACTCCGGAACAGGCACGCAGCCACCCCAACCGGAATCTTATCACAAGGGCTTTGGGAACTGAGCCTAAGCTTATGACAGATTACAATACGGTGGAATTTAAAGATGATGCGAAAGTCATACTTTGTACTGATGGCATGTCAAATTACATAACGGATGACGGACTTCTTGATTTCATCAGGTCGAATGACTGCGACCAGCTGACGGATAAGCTTATTGAAAAAGCTAAAGAAATGGGCGGAAGTGATAATATTACTGTCGCAATTATTTCAGCCTGATACGGGTCTGTATCCGTAATATATTTGCCGGTTTACGGCAGAGATCCCCGTTTACGGGAAAAGAATAGAAAAATCAAAGAATAAAAAAGCAATTTCCGGATCTGAAAGGAGAAATATGAATGGACAAATATACCGGTAAAAGGCTTGACGGCCGATATGAGATAAAAGAGCTTATCGGCGTCGGCGGAATGGCAATGGTCTATAAGGCACATGACACGGTGGACGGCACTACAGTAGCGATCAAGATACTTAAGGATGAATTTCTTGGAAACAGCGAGTTTATCAGGAGATTTAAAAATGAGTCAAAGGCTATTGCAGTGCTTTCACACCCGAATATCGTAAAGGTCAATGATGTAAGCTTCGGAGACAAGATACAGTATATCGTAATGGAATATATTGACGGTATCACTCTCAAGGAATACATCGGGCATCAGAAGGAGATACCGTGGAAGGAAGCAGTACATTTTACTGTACAGATACTCCAGGCACTCCAGCACGCTCACGAAAAGGGTATAGTACACCGTGATATGAAGCCCCAGAATATTATGCTTCTTCAGGACGGTTCTATAAAGGTGATGGACTTCGGCATTGCAAGATTCTCCAACAATGAGACGAGAACAATGACGGATAAGGCTATAGGCTCTGTTCATTACATTGCACCGGAGCAGGCAAGAGGCGATAAGATAGACGGAAGAGCTGATATATACAGCGTAGGTGTTATGCTGTATGAGATGCTCACGGGTAAGCTTCCGTTTGAAGCTGACAGCGCTGTGTCAGTTGCGATAATGCAGATGCAGAGCGATCCTAAGCCGCTGAGAGATATCAATGACAGTATACCCGAAGGTCTTGAAGAGATCACACTCAAGGCAATGAGAAAGGATCCGGAACAGAGATATGCAAGCGCAACAGAAATGCTTGAAGCTGTTGAGATGTTCCGCAGGAATCCTTCTATAAAGTTCAAGTACAATTATTTTGTGGATGAGAATCCTACAAAGAAGTATGACGAAAAATCCGGTCCGATACCGTCTGTTCCGAAGGAAGATGAGTATGACGAAAACGAGGAGTACGAGATCTATGCCGGTGAGGACGCTGTAAACCGTCCGAAGATGATAGTCAAGTGGATAACGGCTCTTGTCGCTGTGCTTGTTGTAGGTGCTATTGCACTACTGATGTACATGATGATAAGTACAGGCATAAGGGCAAGCGAGACGAAGGATGTTGACGTTCCGGAATTTGTCGGGAAGATGTATGACCAGATAAAGGCGGACAAGAGTTATAAGTTCAATTTTGAGATAACAGCTGATTATGTAAAGGATAAGCCTATCAATGTTGTTCTCAAGCAGGATCCGGCTCCACACTCCAAGGAGATTAAGGAAAACGCTACTATAAAGCTTGTTATAAACAGTACAAGCACAACAACAGAAGTTCCGAAGGTAAAGAACTACAGCGAAAATGACGCTATAGCAAAGCTTGAACAGAAGAATTTCAACTATTATGTGGCAAGAGTAAACAGTGCTGACGTAAAGAAGGGTGTAGTAATGGACTGCTCGCCCCAGGAAGGCATGCAGCTTGAAATAGGCACTACAGTAACACTTATCGTAAGTGACGGTCCCGGTACTGAGAAGATTGAAGTTCCGGATGTTGTAGGTATGTCATATGATGCAGCAGCTTCTTCACTTGAAGCTCAGGGCTTCACAACTCAGAGAAGCGTTGTTGCAAGCGATAAGAGCGAGGGTCTTGTAGTTGCTACTGATCCGCTGGCAGGCAACCTTCTTTCAAAGGGAACTCTTGTTACCATTCAGGTAAGTGACGGAAGTAAGGCAGTAACGTCTATCAAGTATACGCTCAACAACTTCCCGAAGACCGAGGGTGCAGAGGTAAGAGTAACGGTATTTGCTGACGGAACAAAGATAGACGAATTTCTTGGCATACCCTATGAGAACCTTATAAGACAGGTTGAGGTTGTTCCTACGGGCGCAAACAACTATCAGAAGACAGTAACTGTTATGATCGACAATGTAAAATATCAGGAGTTTATCTTTAACTTCAAGACAAGAGAGGTAAGACAGACATTCCTCAACTCGACCTATAAGCCGAAGAAGGAAATGAAGATCGAATCAAGCACATCAAGCACTTCATCTTCAGATTCATCCGATAGTTCAGGCGATAACAGTGATGACGAGTCAGAGACATCAACAACCTATTCAGGTCCTGATACACCTGCTTCACAGTCTCTTGAAGAGCAGATAGCAATATCTATCGGAAACATTGAGCATGATCTCAACAGATATTACTACACAGACGAAGCATATGCACAGGGTCAGGCTATAGTGGAAGAATACAGAGCAAGGATAAGTGAAGCATCTACTCCGGAAGAGGCTCAGCAGCTTGAAAATGAGGCTATGGGCAAGCTCAGCGGTGTATCGCGTTCAACTACTCCGGTCTGATAAACTGAGAGAACACTTAGAAAAAGTGCCGTCCCTTTTCCGGGGACGGCATTGTACATATGTTACTTTCCCGTCTGCTTACCCGGGGGAAACCCTTTCCTAAAAAACTAATTTAAATACATACTAGAATATTTTAGATAAATACTTAGGGCAGGGTGAACAGCTGCAAAATATCAGGGAGAAAATGATCTGTTTAAAAGAGGGTGATGTTATGGAAGGTCTGATAGTGAAGGCATTAAGCGGCTTTTATTATGTTGAGGCAGAGGACAGATTGTATGAATGCAGGGCAAGAGGAGTTTTCCGCAAAAGAAAAATAAGTCCGGCTGTAGGAGATCGTGTCAGAATAGCTGTAATTTCGGATGAGACGGCACAGGTCGAGGAAATTTTGCCGAGGAAGAACTATCTGATCAGACCGCCGCTTGCAAATCTTGACAGATTGTTTATAGTGTCCTCATCTGTTCAGCCTTCGCCGAATACACTTGTGATAGACAAGATCTGTGCTGTTGCTGTCAGCAAGGATATTGAGCCGGTTCTGATTTTTACAAAAACCGATCTTGAGAGTGCAGACGAGCTTGCGGATATTTACAGAAAATCCGGCTTTCGTGCGTTTACGTACAGCACGGATGACGACACAGACAAAGAAGAAATATTGTCGCTTCTAAGCGGCAAGGTTTCTGCCTTTACAGGAAATACAGGAGTAGGAAAATCCACTCTCCTGAACAGTCTTATTCCGGGAATTGATGCGGAAACAGGTGATGTAAGCCGCAAGCTTGGCAGAGGAAGACACACTACAAGATACAGCTGTCTTTATCATGTATCAGGCGGCTATGTTGCAGATACACCTGGTTTTTCTACTGTGGATATTGAAAGATACGAAATAATAAAAAAGGACGAAATAGCAGGATGCTTTCCTGATATTTCAAAATATGGTAGTGACTGTCAGTTCAAGGACTGTATGCACATATGTGAAAAAGGGTGTGCGGTACTATCAGCACTTGGTGAGGGTAAGATAATGCCGTCGCGTCATAAAAGCTACGTACAGATGTACAGTGAAGTCAAGGATCTTAAAGATTGGATGTGAAATAATATATGAATAAAATATTTGCGGTAATAGGAATCATATATATTCTGGCGGCTAATGTTTATGCGGTGTATTTAACGGTGCATGACAAAAAAGCGTCAATGACAAATAAAAAGAGAGTATCGGAAAATACTCTTATGATAGTTGCGGCGCTCAGCGGCTGTGTTGGTATGTATCTGGCAATGAGGGTAATACATCACAAGACAAAGCACCCTAAATTCATGTTAGGTATCCCGGCAATCTTCATCGCAGAGGTAATTATAGCGGTATTATTGATTATGATAATTCCTAAGTAAAAATATTTACTGGAACTTTATTGATGCCGAAACGGAGGGTGAGCTTATGGCTATACAGAATTCTACTGCAATTCCCGAGGTCAAGGACGCTATCGTAATGCTGAGAAATTTGAGTGCTGATGAAAAGGTTCGCCGTGAAGCATATTATCGTGAAAAACAGCTCCATGATGAGGCCTCTGCCTTGAAAGGTGCAAAACGTGAGGGTGAGGAGATCGGTTTTGCAAGAGGTAAAGCAGAAACCAAAGCCGCTGTTGCTAAGTCAATGCGTGAAAATGGATTTACAGAAGAACAGATTAGGCTTATAGTAGGAATCGACTATTGTATCTGAGATTTTAGTTTTGGTTTATTGTTGCAGCTTATGGCAATACAATAAAATAAACGCACCGAAAGTTCCGTTTTCAATGCCTCCGGCGGTCAGGGCTTCTCGGGTCTCCCCTGCCGGCTCGGTCGGTGCTTCTGTACCCCAAGGGCACTTCCTCTGGGCGCACCCCAAGGGCACTTCCTTCGGGTGCTTCGCAGAGGTGTCCGCTGGACACCCGCACCCCTTGACCCGTAATTCTTGCAATTATTATTTTGGATTGC